>JBBISQ010000164.1:0-1604 GCA_037441155.1 Candidatus Fraserbacteria bacterium | reverse complement strand
CGCGCCCGCGGCGGCTTCTCCAGGGTCTGGAGCACTTCCTGCAGGTCCATATTCTGGAGCTTCGTCCAGATGTCCTCGCCCGTCAGCTTGCTTAAAATCTGTGCGGCTTCCTTGACGCTGGGGAAGCTATCCTAAGAAGGTTTACTTTCTCTCTCTAGCTTTCAGTATGATTCCTAATGATAGTAGGATAGAAGCTAGGGCGAAAAGCACTCTAGGCAGCGCCTGAAAATCAGACTGGTTCCCACCCAAGCCTCCTGCTATGCTCACCAATGATCCCCCGAAGCTCATAGCAGCCACATACAACAAAAGTAGCCACCCTGTGCTGAAGCGCCACTCAGTCTTCATGGGTGCCTCCTTCCTCATTTAATTTACATGTTTACATGCGATTCAGCTTGGTAATATTTTAGCCTACATTCTATCAGTGAGGCTAGACCAATAAGATCCTTGTAGATTCAGCTTATTGATCTAGCCTCAACTGCCTACTGTTGCAGCGCATCAGAACAGCAACACTATCAAGAGACCCACCACGATACCAGCGGCAAACCCAGCTATTGCTGCTCTGTCTCCTAAAAGTGTGTTTGTATAAATATAACACTTCCGCTATCTGTTTTAAGAATTGGCCCTATCCAAGGGGTGTCAATTCGGATCAACTTAGCTCTTCCGAGTTGCTCTGTATTTACTATTGGGTTGCTAAGCTGCCTGTTGTTGATATCTAAACGAGCTTGAAGAAAAATCTAGAACCACGGAAAGCACAGAAGCACACAGATGACGTGGCAGTAATCTTCCGTGCTTTCAGGGATTCTCAGTGCCTTCCGTGATTCTAACGAGAGGGTGGTGGGTCTAGGAAGAATCGAACTTCCGACCTCGCGCTTATCAGGCGCGCGCTCTACCACTGAGCTATAGACCCAGAAGGCGCATTTATATTAACACTATCAGTCCAAGCTGTCAAGCTTGCCTTCAGCCCCAAGATTTATATAATTACTGTACTTTTCTGCGCGAGGTGAGGATATGAGTTCTCGAACTCTGTGGAAGTGGTCGGTGCTCGTGCTCGCTCTGGTCTGTGGGGGCTGGGGCAGCCAGGCCCAGCAATCGGCGTGGCAGTCGGTCGTGATCGCTGAGGCCGGCTTTGGCTCAGGAGATCTGGTCTACAACTCGGACTTGGCCGTCGCCCCCGACGGGACGGCCTACGTCGTCTGGGCCGATCTTGGCGGAGATATCATGCTCAGCGTCGTGCCTGCGGGAGAGACGCTGCAACCGGGTGCTCCGATCAATCTCTCCGAAGGTGTCGGAGGAGATTGGCCGGTCGCACCGACTGTCTCGGTGGGCGGCGGACGACTCTGCGTCGCCTGGGAGGGCTGGGATGATCTGGGCGGAGATATCTTCCTCCGCTGCTCCGACGACGGCGCTCAGACATGGCTGACTCCCCCCGTCAAGGTCGCTGAGACTGACGCAGCTTCAGGGCAGCACGAGCTTCAGGGCGAATGGGACGGTAACGTCGACGTCTTCGTAGACGCCCAGCAGACCGTCTACGTCGCATGGTTTGAAGATTTTTCTAAGCTCGTCTGGAGTAAATCTCCTGACGGCCAGACGTTTTCAGAGTTCCA
>JBBISQ010000163.1:0-3409 GCA_037441155.1 Candidatus Fraserbacteria bacterium | reverse complement strand
TGCGCAATGGGGTTGTCGTGCGCATCGGGCCGACATATAGCTATAACGAAGCCCGTGATCTCTATGGGAATCGAGTATCAGCGCGGTGGGAGCCGCGCTGCTGCCAGAAAGGGCTTGCTCTGGGGCGACGTTTCTATGGGGATCGTCGGGTGAAGGGCGTCTGGGTGCGCAAGGGTTTTTCAGAGTGGGTCCAAGCGGGCTTCCCCCGAGACCCACGCACGGGCGCACCCCCGAAAGAGTACTTCAACCGTGGGCAAGACGCTTGGCTGAAGCTCTCGTTCGATGAAGCCTATGGGCTCGTTGCCCAAGCTTTACTGAACATCGCTCAGACGTATTCTGGCCCTCAGGGGGTTCAATTCTTACAAGCCCAAAAGTACGACCCAGCCATGATCGAGGCGACGCACGAAGCCGGAACCCAGACAGTGAAAGTGCGTGGCGGGATGCCATTCTTGGGCGCGACGCGCATCAAAGCCGACGAAGTCATTATCATTCGTCCGGGCACCGACGCGGCGCTGGCCCTGGGAGTCGCATCGGTCATCATCAATGAAAAGCTCTACGACGCAGAGTACGTCAAGACTTTTACGGACTTGCGATCTCATCACAGAGTATTTGAAGGAGTTCACTCCGCAAAAAGCCTCAGAAGTGAGTTGGGCCCCATCCGAAGCCATCGTCAATCTGGCCCGCCAGATTGCCGCGAACAAAGCCTCGACCCTCCTGTCACACGGCATGGGGCCCAACCATTTCTTTAACGCCGATCTGAAAGACCGTGCGCTTTTCTTAATTGCAGCCCTCACGAAAAATATTGGGCACTTTGGCGGCAGTCCCGGCAGCTACGCCGGAAATTATCGAGTGGCGCTCTTTAACGGCCTGCCCCAATACGGGGACCGGCCTCTGAGAGTGGGCAAGAAACTCTTCACCGGGAAGACCCACACCCCAACGCCCACCAAATTCATGTGGTTCGCCAACTCCAACTCTCTCTTGGGCAACTCCAAATGGGGCTACGATGTCATCCACAACACGCTGCCCAAGATCGAAGCGATCATCGCCCAGAATCTTTGACACCCGCAGCGACATCGAAACGAAGTCGTGCGATCACAACACCCGCGCGCCGCAGACGGGCTCAAATTTATCTTTATCACGCCCAAGTATCGTCATGGGGCACACACGATCCCGGTAGATTTGGACGTCTTAGCCGTCTATTTCGGGCCCTTCGGGGATATTTACAGAAGGGACAAGCGCAGCCCCTGGGTCGGCGAAGTCTACGCTGATATAAACCCTCAAGACGCCAAGGAGCTGGGCATCGAAGATGGCGACTATATCTGGATTGACGCTGATCCCGAAGATCGTTTCAGGGCAAGACGGTCTTCGAAGCTGCCCCGACTGGCCAAACCGTGCAAGGGTATCTCCCCGATGATTTAGATTGGGCCCATCCCAACCTTGGGGAGGACGAGCCCGCTGGCACCGTCGAGAAGGGCGACTACTTCACACTCCCCCACAAGATCTGGTGCTTCTATCTGCCCAGGCTCTGCAATCACTGCACCTATCCGGCGTGCTTAGAAGCGTGCCCGTACAAGAAAGTCCTCTATAACGCCGTGACGCGCGTGAGCGAAAAATGCATCGGCTGCTACCCATTAGTCGAGCAGGGCTTCCAGACCCAGTGCGTCACGACCTGTATCGGGAAGATCAGGCTGAACGGGTGGATCAGCCCACCGGAGCAAGCCGATCCCGAAAAACCCATAGACTTTTTGGTGCATATCAAAAAGATCGCGCTGCCCCTCTACCCCCAGACAGGGTTGGAGCCCAATATCTACTATTATATCCCGCCGATCCACGTCCCCCTGAATTATCTGAGGCAGATGTTCGGCCCCACCGTCGAGCACGCTATCAATCTCTACAAGAATCTCAAAGACGACGAGCCGCTGTTGGGGTGCCTGACGCTCTTCGGTGCGACACATCGGTGGATCGAGAGATTTAAAGTCGCTGACGGCTATGCGTTCGGCTACGACGCCAAGGGGGCGGAGATCGTGAGAGTTCCGCTCAAGGAGCCGACGTTCGTGCGCCCCTTTGAGGACCAAGAGCGCCAAGCTGTGCGGCACAACACGCCCGTAATGGGGGAGAGATCTCATGCTCAAAACACAAATTTCTCTGCGTGCTCTACGATCTCTGTGGTTTGTGATCGTGCTGGCGTTCTTGGGCAGTCTCATCGCCCAAGCCCAATCTGTGAAGCTGACCGCTCAGTTTGTCAATCAAGAGCTGACCCCCGACCCGACGGCTCAGATTTGGACCGAAGTCGAGCCCGTGACGATTGCTCTCAGCCCGCAAGAGATGACAAAGCCCTTCGGGGGCGGGGCCATCAAAGAGCTCCAGGTGCGAGCCGTGCACAACGGCAGACTGATCGCGTTCCTTGTAGAATGGGCCGATCCTACTCAAGACCAAGAGCTTGCGCAAACAGATAGATTCAGCGATGCTGTCTTGGCATGAGCTGACGCTCGAAGCGGTGCCAGGGGGCGTCTCTCCGGTGACGAAGGAGATCGTTCGTGTGATCGGGGTGCCCGGCTGGGTGGCGATCGTCATCGGGGCACTTGGACTGCTCTTTGGGGCAATTCTGGTGTGGGTGCTCTATCATCCGCGGCCTCAGGAGCCGGAGATCGGGTGAGCAGTGTGAACGACCTCGAGTTGGCCCTTGAGCGCAGTTGTCGCTATGCCGAGCTGGCGCGGGGCTTTTGGCGGCCGCGTGTCGCGGAGGGGGTAGAAGAATACGACCGGCTCTTCAGCCATCGCACGATCGTGCTCTGCCCAATCTACGAAGTCGAGTACGACAGCAATCGCGCCGTCTCGCAGGGGCCGACGCTTGCAGATACTATGGGGTTCTATCAGGCGTTCGGGCTAGAACTCTCCGTGAATGAGCGCCCGGACCATCTGGCTTTGGAGCTGGAGTTCATGAGCGTTTTGGCGTACAAGGAAGCGCTGGCCCTTCAGAATAATCTTTTAGAGCAAGCTCGAATCTGTCGCGACGCGCAGAAGAAGTTCTTAGAAGCCCACGTGGGCCGCTGGGTCAAACTCTTCGCCGAGACGCTCATACGAGAGAGCCGCGTAGAATTCTATACGAAGCTAGCAATTGAATTGAAGGACTTCATCGAGTCGGAGTGTGCCCTGGTGGGCGCGTGCCCCCAGATCATCACAGCGCTGCCCACAAACTCTGATGCTCCAGACGCTCGATGCCCCTTAATACAGAGTTGTTGAATCGCTGCTCACTCTCTCCTCAGGGACAGAGCGCACCCATCCCCCAGACAAACGCCCACTTCGCTTTTGTCCCCAGACCTCGAATCGGGCACGACGGCTTCGTAGACTGTAATTGCTATTACGCTCGCTTGCCTTTGGCCGGAAGCTGTGCTATGCTCAAGCGAAG
>JBBISQ010000162.1:0-4783 GCA_037441155.1 Candidatus Fraserbacteria bacterium | reverse complement strand
CTTCGGGGGATCATTGGTGAGCATAGCAGGAGGCTTGGGTGGGAACCAGTCTGATTTTCAGGCGCTGCCTAGAGTGCTTTTCGCCCTAGCTTCTATCCTACTATCATTAGGAATCATACTGAAAGCTAGAGAGAGAAAGTAAACCTTCTTAGGATAGCTTCCCCAGCGTCAAGGAAGCCGCACAGATTTTAAGCAAGCTGACGGGCGAGGACATCTGGACGAAGCTCCAGAATATGGACCTGCAGGAAGTGCTCCAGACCCTGGAAGCCGCCGCGGGAGCGTAAGCTACATTAAATAATGCCATGCTATTCGAGAAGCACTCTCCCTTCTCGCAGATCGACAACCAAGCGCTGCCCCCGCAAAAAGTCCAGACCCAATACCCCGTCGACCGTTGCCGTGGGTGGTAAGGTGTGACAGACACGGGGAAATCACGGCGCTCCTGCCCCAAGGCCTCTATCTTCTCTACAATCAGCTGCGGGACAAACTCGACCCCGCTGCCTGTGGTCATCTGCACCCGCTGCGCTGCCACCGCCGGATCATACCCCACTAACACTACCACATCCCAGCTCACCACCGTACGCGTCGCCCCCGTGTCCAGCGCTAAGCGCACTATATCCCCCGCAGGGCCAAAAAGCCGCGTCGGCACAACAATCAACCCCTGCGTGGGATCGAAGTGCAGGCTCATAAGACCACGGCGACCTCGTCCGGGAGTGTGCCCAGGTAGAGGATGGCCGAATGTCTGGGGCGCAGCTCTCGCGCCTTGCGATAGACCTCATCGCGGTCCTTGCTGTGCCACAAGACTTTCCCTGCGGTGATGGCGAGGGACTCGGAGGTCTGGGGGTCTGCGAGCAGGACCCATTCCCCAGCAAACTGCTTTTGGATTTCGGACAGAGAGAGCATCTCGTGCATAGGTGCTCCTTTCGTTCCACATCTTAGCGTAATCCTAGCATAGCATCAAGGAGCTCTGCCCAACACTCACCCCACGGGAGGTGAAAGCGACAGAAATCAGTCTTCGCCCACAAATCCTCGCGACGCAGGAGCCCCAGATCCAGCGCATACTTTGAGGATAGCAGCGCGGACGGCTTCGTCCCAGCTGGTAAGTAACCCGGCCTGGACCAGCCGTTCGACTGCCTCCTCTTCCGCACTCTCCAGATATATCTTGACCTCCGGCATAAGTTCACTTCTTGATTTAAGTGTAGCCACTAGAGTCGAGACCCGCACCCTGCTCCAAAACTCAACACTGAAAGGAGGCGAGAGCGAGCGACAGAAGCAACCGTAGGGGCGAACGACCGTTCGCCCAGAAGGCAGAGCAAATCTATCACACACTCAGAAGGAGGAGATGCGGATGTTGTCCCTTAAACCAAGTGTCAAGCGGTTCGGAGTCGGTGTGATGATAGCAACGTTACTATGGCTGCCTTGGGTGTCTGTGGTCAGTCAACAACAGGCTGGGCCGCTCACTCGGTCACAGGTTGTGAACGGCCTCAACCAAGCCTTTGCTACACTAACTGCTACCGGGGGAGTCTTCTGGAATTTCGACGCCTCTGTACTGCTGTCGACTCCTGAGTTCACTGGAGCCTTCGTGCCACTGTCCAGAGAGGACTTCGAACGGAGTGAAGAGATCTTGGCAGATATGTTGCGAGGCAAGCCAGGTTCTGCTCCGTTAGGAGCATTATACGTGAGTGAACGTATCAAGCTGCTTGAACTGACCGGAGGAGTAATAGAACTTTCCTCTGGCGTCTACAGGCTGGCAGCTGTGACAGCTGACAGGGCGGAGATCGTTGATAGTGAGGGAAACGTGAAGGGCGCTCTCTCTATAAAAGTGATGCAGGTAGCTAACACGACTCCAACCAAACTCAACCCTGAGGTCCGTAGCAGTACCGATCAAGCAGGTCAGCTCCAGTTCTTAGAGATCGAAGTCGGTCCCAACTGCATTGAGGTATGTGTGATTGTGGTCGTCATAGTGGTGATTAAGATTGTGGAAGATTGATAAACCTTTAACACGCTAATTGCTGTTTAATGGGCTGAAGGCCTGCTCAGGCTAGCAGTGCCCTCAGCCCTTAAGCAGCTGGCTTACTTGATTTCATATTTTTGACTGCTATAATATGACTGCTATAATACGTAAATCTTAATTAGCGTTTAGCGTTCAGGAGGGTAAATGTCCAGTCAGAACAGTGTACCATTCCGGCTCGCTAGCGAAGACAAGCCACTTATCCTTGTCGAAGTCAACTTGAACGGTCAGGGACCCTTCTTGTTCGTCATAGACACCGGCGCTACAGTCCCGATCTTATGTCCGGAGACAGCGCAGAAACTAGGAATCGAGCCAGCCAGTGGCAAAGAGGACGTAGGACATGCTGCAGGAGGACAGCTTCAGGTCTCATTGGTCTCTCTAGCTTCTATAAAAATTAGGGAGGCCGAGGTTAAAAACATAAAAGCCGCCGTTATGGATCTGACAAATCTAAAACAAGTTATTGGGGATTTCGATGGGGTAATTGGCTACACTTTTCTCTCGAAATTTCGTGTGACGATTGATTATCCCCAGCGACTCATTGCTTTTGAGCCTTCCACTTCGTGAATATTCTATTAGTGCTTCCGTAACGGGGTTTTCCCGAAGTCCTCCGCACCCTGGAAGCCGCCGCGAGAACGTAAGCTACTTGACCTTCTTCAAGAAATCCTCCGGCGTGAAGGCTATCTCCCTCCGCTCTCCTTGGTTGACTATCGTTAATAACCCTTGATCCCTGGAGATGAGAAAGTCAGCTGTGCTGCGCGCAATCGCGTAGTAGAGCGCATCAAAGGCCCCCATGGGTAGTCCACCTGCAGATTGTACGCCGCGATCATATCCGCGTCGGTGGGCACCAACACCGTGAGGTTGGGAATGCGCTGAACCTTCCTGGCAGCACGAGCAATCTGTTCCTCAGACCAGCGCTTCTTGCGCCGCAGCACAAAGACGATCTCCATCACGTTGACCAGCGTGATAAAGCCCGTAAGTTTGCCGGCTTCAATGCGTTTGAGAACTTGATAAGGGGCCTTCCACAGCGCCTTCCCTCCCCCTGGCTCGACCTCCTTAGCCAACCAGTTGATGAGGACGTCTGTGTCCAAGAAGACCTTAGTAGCGGCCATAGCCGCTCTCCCGCAACTCTTTCAAATACTCCGTGCTCGTCTTGTCCTGGGGGACGACGTCCTGAAAGGCCCCCAACAGCTCGTCTACTATACTGGCTTGCTTGGTGGGGGCTGGGGCACGGACCGTGTAACCACAGTTCTCAATCAGTTTCATCAACTCTTGGAGAGCTAGGGGCATAGCTGGTCCTCCTCTCTTGGCTTGATTGTACACGACCTTCCCCCTGGAAGCCAGGACAGGAGAGAGATCAGAAGGCAGGAGTCAGAGCAGATCTAACTAAACCACCACAAGAAGGAGGAGATGCTCATGTTCACTCAGAAGTTCAAGCTGATCTGTTCAGCAGTCGGGCTGGTGGCGGTATTGATGATAGGGCTGGCCGTGCCGGGCGTGACGCAGCAACCACAGCTACTGCCTACTCTGCTAGCTCTTCAGAGGGATGGCGCTGCTAACAAATCTTTATATCAAGGACGGTTACCTTCTTTTTGACTTCCCGGATTCTAGGAGGTAAAATACAAATTGTGAGGACAAAAACATCTAGAGGGCTGTTAATCCTTGGGATGCTACTTCTTCTCCTAGTTGTGGGTATGGAAGCGACTGAGTGGGTGCTTATGCTAAGAGGCCAGGAGGTGCGCTGGTTCAGCATCTTCAGCCCAACTGTAAGTCTGATCATTCTGACAGGCGCATTTATCTACTTAGCAGGCTTTGTAGAAATCCTTGAGCTGGGAGGGGTCACCGCCTATCATAGGACGGTGACCCACGATGAAGAACTCCTCCCAGCTCTTGAAGTTTACTGAACTCTGTATGCGCCTGGCAAGCCAGCAGGTGCCGCACTACTCCTCCAAGTTCTCCAAGCACACCTTCACCCAGCCCCAGTTGATCACCCTGTATTGCTTGAAGATCAAACTGGGCACCCCTTACCGAGAGCTGATCGATTGGCTTTCTGAGATGCCCCGCATCCGCAAGGCCTTGGGCTTAAAGAAGCTACCGCACTTCACCACGGTCCAAAAGGCCTTCCAGCGTCTGGGGGCAGTGGTGTGGCATGTGCTGCAACGGCTCAGTGCTTCCCTGCTCCCAGGGGATGGGGTCGCCGCAGTGGATGGTAGCGGCTGGGATCGGTCCTATGCCAGTCGCTACTACACCCAACGGATCAAGCTGAAGCTGCGGGCGCTCAAGACCACGTTGTTGGTGGATACGCGAGCGCAGACCGTGCTGGACCTCCACGTGACGACCACCCGCACGCACGACACCCAGATTGGGCCAAAGCTTACGGAGATGACCAGACCCATCGGAGCAAGCTGCGCTCCTGGGGGAAGCGCCCCCTGATCAAGCACCGGGAGTTTGCGCCCTCAGATGTGGCAGCCAATGCCCGCATGGACGCTCATCTCTACCATCGGCGCAGCCTGGTGGAGACGGTGATCTCAGTGCTCAAGCGCAAGTATGGGGATGCCGTGAGCAGCCGGGTGTGGTGGCGGCAGTTCCGGGAGCTGGTCGCGGTGTGTTTGGTCTACACCCGAGAGCGGGCGGTGAAGTTGGGGGTGACCTGTAATGGGTCAAGAGATTGTTACCAGGGCCCAGCACCCAGTCCGTAGAGATTCTATCCAACACGATCGGGGGTAGCACGGCAAAGGTCTGCGAGACTCGCACTCCCAACTGCCGCAGCTTCCGCCA
>JBBISQ010000161.1:0-2551 GCA_037441155.1 Candidatus Fraserbacteria bacterium | reverse complement strand
CAAGGGCGGCTCATTATAAGAAGCTTCTTACTGGGGTTGCCCAGCATCTTCTTCGACGTCAAGTTCATCTCTCGACGGAGCAACGATCCCCCGTTTGCGCCCTTGAGCACCGACGAGGATATCAAATCTCTCACGATTGCTAACATCGCCAGCCCCATCAGCTATGTCCTGACTTTCCAGAGTAATCTCTTCCGGGACAATCTCGATCCCACTAATAATACTGATACGTTCGAGTTCTCCAGCTCGCTCATTACGCGCCCGTTGCTAGGCGTTGAAGGGCTTTCGCTCAATTTGAGTGGCAAGGGCACTTTCCAAGTCAACCCTACTACAAGCGTCACGATTGATCATCAGGTGACGGTCATCGGGCGCTTGGCGTTCACGACCGCTCGCGTCTCCATGTTCTTGCTGTTGGGGCTGAACACGAATCTGCTCTACCCGTTCTTCTCGAGCTACTTCGGGTCGTTCAGCGCGACGCTCTTCGGCCCGGTGAGCGCCTCGTTCTCGTTTGCTTTTACCGAGCCGTCGTCGCTCAGCTTTACTCTCGAAGTGCGCACGAAGTTCGCCATGCCCTTCGAGTCTGTGATTATCAAAGGGCGCGTCGAGGGCTATCTCTTCGTAGACTTAAACAACAACGGCCAACGCGATCCGGGCGAACCCGGCGTCACAGACGCGCTCTTACGATTGAACGATCAACTCGCCCGCACCGATGCCCAAGGGTACTTCAGGTTCCCGCCCGTCGCCCCCGGCTCATACAGAGTCGAGATCGCACGAGCACCCGTGGGTCTTGTCCCGACCGTGCCTCTGCCCATCCCAGTGGCGGTCGCCGTCGGACAAATAGTCTCTTTAGAAATCCCCATGCGCTCGGTGGGCATCATCACTGGGAGAGTCTTCGACGACAAGAACCGCAACGGCAAAGCCGATCCTGATGAACCCGGCTTGGCCAATGTGCGCGTCTTCGCCGTCGGCGCGACAAGCGTTGAAACCCGCTCCGGCGCCAACGGCCAGTACGTCTTGCAAGTGCCGCCAGGTACGTATACGGTCACTCTCGATCGTACGACCTTGCCCACGCGCTATGAGCCGACAACGCCGCTCAGCGCGACCGTGACCGTACAGACCGGTCAGACGGTCTCTATAGATTTTGGCGCGTACGAAGTCCCGCGCCCGGTGCTCTTCGCGCCCGTAGCCGACTTCACCTTCACACCGGCTCAACCCAGAGCTGGCGAGAGAGTGCTCTTCGACGCGTCGGCGTCTACAGATAGCGACGGCCAGATCGTGCGCTACGAGTGGGACTTCAATAACGACGGTAAGCCCGATGCTGTGGGCAAGATCGTCGAGTGGACTTTCACTACAGCGGGTGACTTCCCCGTCAAACTCACGGTCACGGACAACGACGATCTGCAGAATTCTATTACCAAGACCGTCCCTGTGCGGCCATGAGAAAGAGCGTGCTCGTTGCGCTCGGCGGGGCCCTGATTCTCGTCGTCGTTGCTCTGTGGGCCTGGCAGAGATTCTCCGTGCAATACGAAGAGAGCACCGGCCCGATCAGGGTCTCTCCAGTGAAGACAACCGTACAGGGCGACCCCGACGACTTTGTAACTCTTGTCTTTGTGCTGCGCAATCTCAGCGACCAAGAACGCTCGTGCGAACTCTCCGTCGAAGCTCCGGAGGGCTGGACGCCGCTTGAGCAGCTCTCAAGCATCGCTGTTGGCTCTCACGCTCAGCAAGAGATCTTTCTCACCATGCATGTCCCGCCGGGGGCACCGCCGGGACGCTATTGGCTCACGCTTCGTGCTCACAGCGGTTCTGATTTCGCTCTCGGGAAGACTCAGATTGTCGTGCGGGCGCGGGAGCGCCTCAAGCTTGCACTCGCCTCGTCTGATCTGATTGCCCGTCCCGATGAAGAGAAAACTCTCACACTGACGGTGACCAATCGCGGGAACATCTCGACCCGCGTCACGCTTGCAGTCACAGCGGCGCCGGTGGGGTGGCAGTTTCGGCTGCGTGAGGGCTCTTTCGCGCTCGCGCCGGGCGAGAGTAAAGCTGTCGAACTGATTGTCAAGCCATTAGCCGAAGCAGAACTTGCGCCGGGGCGGTTCACGGTGCAGGCGACGTCCCCCTCCGCTCGCGACGAGCTCTCTCTGACAGTTGTGCTCTCGCCCTAGGATTTGGTAGACTACAGCTATGTTCAAGATCTTGATCAGTGACCCGCTACACCCCGAAGCCATCGCATGGCTGCAGCAGCAGCCCGACGCGCACGTCGTCGTCCAAACAGATATCTCCCCTGACAAATTACTAGAAGCAATCCCAGACTACGATGCGCTCATCGTGCGCAGCCGCACCAAAGTCACGGAAGAAGTCATCATCGCGGGCAAGAAGCTCAAAGTGATCGGGCGCGCCGGCACGGGGTTAGACAATATTGACATCGAAGCCGCCCAGAGAGCGCATATTATAGTCTTGAACGCCCCGGGGGCCAACGCCAATGCCGTCGCTGAGCTCACTCTGGGGCTGATGCTCGCCCTGGCCCGTGATTTGCCTCAAGCCCTACGTGCTG
>JBBISQ010000160.1:0-12917 GCA_037441155.1 Candidatus Fraserbacteria bacterium | reverse complement strand
GCGGAAGTTGCTGGTGTTCAGTGTTGAGTTTGAGTACGAGCAAGATCTTAGAAAGGAAGGGCTTAAGAAGGTGTCAAGCCCCCTATCCCAGTTATCAAGTCACCCAAATCGCCTTGCTATAAGCACTCTCTTGAGGCTACCCTCGTTAGGAGTCAGAGAGACGCTCAGCGCATGTATAATATGACTTGAAGGAGTGAGGGATGCTCTCCAAGCTGGCAGAGTATAGGAGTCAGCTTATCAGCAAAAGAGGGAGGGTTCAAATGCGCAGCAGCGTTCAAATAGTAAGCCGGCTAGCCTTACTCGTAGCGTTATTAGGGGTCACTAGTAGTGTATCCACAAGCGCGCAGCAGCAACAGCCTCAACAACCTCCTGACATGTGTACCACAGATAGGCCAACTATAATAGTTGACTCAGCGCAAAAGCTAAAGGATGCGGTAAACGATCCTGATTGTACAGAGATTATCGTGCATGGTGGGGTTTATGAGCTGAACCTAGATATTTTCAGAAGTAACCTCACCATAAAAAGCCTACCAGGGGATAGAAAACGTCCCACTCTTATGGGGCCTTTGCCAGATCGTCAAACTGTCGTTATTGCTAAAGCCGAGAAGGTGACGATACAAGGACTAATAATCGCTCAAAAACAGGGTAATGTCGGCATACTAGTGTCAGAACAAAGCAAGGATATTAAGCTGATAGACAATACTATTCACGGCTACCCTGAGGCGGCTATCTCTATTGCAAACTCACAGCAGGTAGAGCTGAAGGAAAACCGAATTGGCGGTAACTTCGAGATTGATGGAGAGAGAACGCGAGAAAACAAAGTGGGGGTGCGCATCCAGAATTCTTCTGTGATGATGACCGAAAACGAGATAAGCAGCAATGAGAAAGATGGGATCGAGATTACCAATTCAACGGTCACTTTAGAAGAAAACACTATCTCTCGAAACACAGGCTGTGGGGTCACAGCTGACGCAAAGTCAACCGTGAGAACGCCAAGCGATGATAAACGCAACTGGATCTTTGGTAACAAAGGAGGCAACACCTGCCCGTGGGAGCTGTCGCGAACGATCCGCAGGCCGGAAATCCGCGTTCCCAGCGACCTTGAAAAAATTCAGGAAGCGATTCAGGATGCTGAACCTGTACGAGAAGAAGCTGACAGACCTTACACCATTCATGTCCAGCCAGGTAAATATATGGAGGACCTCTGTATAGATCGTTCCGTAACAATCCAGGGTGAGGCTCGTATCCGCTCCGCTAAAATTGGGACCCAGGATTGCCCCCTCTATAAGGAGGAGAAAGGGAATATAGATGAAGAATCCGGAGATAACATGCCTTCCGTCCGGATTTATATCAGCAATATGAGCATTGTTCCCAGTGGCTCAGCTGGCTTTCAGATTGGAACAAGGCACAGCGACAGTGCACAGAAGACCTTCCTTAAAGTAAGACTGCAAGATGTCACTATTGAGGAGTCTCCTGGGCCAGGTCTCATAATCGAGCCATCAGCTCAAGACCATAAGCTCACTGTGGACATCCTGGGGACTAAGCCATTACAGGATGCAGATTGTACAAGCAACGAGTATCCAGCTTTTCTGAAAGGAGAGATTCAGCCCACCCCTACCCCAGCAAGCATCAAAAAGAACAAGGCAGGTATCGAGATCAAGAATCCCAACCAAGCTGACCTCACAGTGGTCGTGAGAGATGTTGAAATCATGGGGAACAACAGTTACGGCATCCTCTATGAAGGGAGAGGCAATTCTCAGCTCAGCCTTGAGCGTTCAAGGGTTATCGAGAATGAGCAGGGGATAATAGCAACAAGTCAAGGAACAGATCCACAAGCGACTGATGAAGTCACCGTTCAGCTTGCCCGCATCTGGGAGAACAAGGCGGGAGGTGTGAAGCTTGAGTCTACGGCTCACTCAAAGTTGAAATCTGCTCTCATTAATATCGATATCCGTAAGAACACGGGTTTTGGGGTTCATGTCCAAGGGAGTGCTGAGACCTTGTTGAAAGCGAGCAGCGAGGTTCCCATTTCTCAAGAGCCAGCACCACACAGCTGTGGGATCAACGATAACTTCGGGCCTGGGGTGCGTGCTCATCGTTCTGCTGTACTTATAGTCGAGAACATGTTCGTTAATGGCAACGGCTATGAAGATGATAAGAAGACAAAACCTATCCCAAGATCAGGAGCAATCAAGGCCGGGCCAGATGGCATCTTTGCGAGCGACTCGGTACAGCTCACAGTGCGCAACACTTATGTTGGCCCTAACAACGCTGGAGTAGGCATTGCTTTGCAAGCCTCGAACAGGAACGACCAATTGAAAGCCACCCTTAACGACAATTACATCGAGAGCAATCGCAAATGGGGCATCTCTTATATTGTACGAAGCTGTCTGGCTGAGAGCACTATGCCAGATAATTTCTATGGCAGGGGGGAGGGGCAAAACAATGTGCTCGTCGGTAATGGATTTAGGCTGAACAGAGTGGAGGAAGCGGCTGGCCCCGATCAAGGGCTAGGGCGTGGGCAGGTGTGCCCCAAAGAGCTAGACTCTCTCATAATGAGAGTGCAGTAAGTAAGAGAGAAGAGAGCATCGTGATTATGTTCAAAAGGCAATGGAACCTTGCTGTGCTGATAATGATGCTAGGGAGCACTAATATAGCTATAGGGGCAGATCGTTTTGTAAGCAGCGCCACAGGGAACGACTTGAATGGGCTTAACGACTGCCGGGATAAGGCTCGGCCCTGCGCAACTATTAAGCAAGCTGTCGAAAAAGCAGATCCCGGTGACTCCATTAGGATACTCCCTGGGCCTCCTTATACCCAAGACTGTGGCATTGAAATAAAGAAACGGCTAGCGATCCTCGCCGAAGGGGTTCAACCGGTTATCGCACCAGCTGTTGCTGTTGACGAATTGGAAAAGCCTTGTGAAGGTAAAGGCTTTGTCTTTAGGGTTTCAGGAAATGATGCCCAGGGTAGTAGCATCAGGGGGCTAGCTATCCAGGCCCGGGTCAAGGAGAAGGATACTGCTGCTATACTCATTATAGAGAACATAGCTGGGGCTATTATCCAAGACAATCAACTTCGAGTCTTAAAAATTCAAGGGGACACAGCTGATGTTGGGATAGCAATTAGAGTGTCGAACAGCTCTCTCGTTGAAATCATAGGCAACCAGATCCAAGGAACGCTTGAGCCCGTGAAAAACGCACAGGGGATCGCGTTGGAGCAGAAGTCGGGAGGTACTCTCGAGAGCATCAAAATAGAGGAAAACAAGATCTTTAATCAAGGGGGGGCTGGGGTTGAGATAGCGGTGGAGAATCGTCAACCTTCCTCTCCTGTACGTCTTCTAAAAAATCGAATAGAGAGAAACAAAGGGTTCGGCATAAGCATAGTTGGAGCGTCCAACGTAGTCATAGAAGATAACAAGCTTGTAGCTAATGGGCTAACAGGGGTGGATTTTTTAAGCCCCTGTCCCCAGGCCAGTGAACCCGATGCGGCTTGCGAATCATTCACCCTGAATAAAAATGAGATCCTCAACAATGGGGATGAAGGGATACATCTGCGAGGTTTTCCAGCTAAGTACGATAAACTAAAAATCTCCAACAATATGATCCAGAGGAACGGTCTTGAGAGTGAACGCCCTGGTCTGAGATTAGCTAAAGGGCTATTCATCCAGTCACAGATCATAGATAATCGTCTCGATGGCAATTATACAGGGATTCAGATCGAAGAGCTTGAAGGCGGCTCCTCACTAGAGCTGATCCACAATACTGCCAGCTCACATAAGGAAGATGGGATGGCTATCAAATTAGCTGATGGTGTAGCCACGCTCTCTTTCGTAGCGCGTAATAACATCGTGGAGCAAAATAATGGGATCGGCTTCTCTCTTGAGGGGTTTAACAGAGCAGCTGGTTCCAACATGCTGATTGAAGGCACCATAAGCCGTGGCAACAACGAGGGGATCGTGCTCAAAGGGGGCCAACAAATTAAGCTACAAGGTAGCCAGATCAAAGAGAATCGCTGCGCAGGACTGGTTCTAGAAGATAGCTCGGCGAACTTCATTGGTGGTGAGGACAGAGCTGGTGATGGTAATGTTATTGCCCTCAATGGCCGAAACTGCCCCAATGACAGATTTCAATTGGAAGGCGCCGGCATCGTCTTGAGAGGCACTAGCGACAGGAACCTCGTGGGGCGAAATATTTTTGACCGCAATCTCAACGGGCTTAGCCTGAGATTGAGCGCACCTGAGCAGCCCAGGGAAGGTAATCGCTTCCTCTGCAATACGATATCCACAAGCGATCATAGCGGGATCTTGATATTGCCTGAAGCCAACGTTACTGCACTCCCTGATAGCTTGAACAATAATAACGTTGTCGGTAATCTCGGCTTCGGCCTACGTAACTTCACGAATATCGAGATTAACGCCCAGCAGAACTGGTGGGGAGATAAATCTGGACCTAGACATGAAGCGAACCCTAACGGCAAGGGTGATCGTATTTTAGGGCCTGCGGATTTCAACAACTGGCTTACCCAGCTTGTTGATATAAACCAATGCCCTTAAGGCTATATTACGTCCGAAGCTAGTGGTTGCGCGCCTTGAGATCTTTCAAACTTGGTTAGGAGGAAATCTGCAAGATACGTTATGATCAGCATAAGAGGGCTCACACCATGAAGGAGGCCCGTCCATGAGCCCGCGCTCGCTGCTGGAGTTCTTTGGAAGATTTTTCGCGCTGCTGCTGATCTTTTCCCTGATCTGGTACTGGCTCGCCCTCTTCTATGCGGGGATCTTAGTGGGCCTGGGCAACGGCACCCTGCGCACGCTCGGCTATTCCCCCATGCTCTCCCTGCACGACCGCCAGATCACTCTCACTGTGATCTCACAGAACGTCCAGATCAGCACAGAGATCTCTAGCTTCTACGGGGTGCCCTTGCTCGTGGCGCTGATCTGGGCCGCTCCGGCGCTCTCGGCAAGAGCGCGCCGCCGCTTGAGTCTGTTGGGACTGGGCGCCATGATTTTCGCCCATTGGCTCAACCTGCTCTCCCAAGCAGGGATGCTGCTCGCTCCGGCAGCCTGGGGAAAATTCTTCTCAGAGCGACTTTTTCTGATGAGCGCCCTGAGCGATATGCTCCTGCCCGCCGCATTCGCCCTCGGCTTGGCTCTCCGCCGATCGCCTTTCAGGAGGTACAAGCATGAAGCGCCCGTGGCTGGGGTTCGCCCTTAAAGTCTTGGCACTCGTGCTCGTCTTCGCGCTCATCGCGCCGGTGCTCTTGCCCTTCTACAGCGCCCTCCAGATTGGACTGGTGCGCCCCTTTGTCGCTCCGGACTTCACGCTCCGCCTGGAGCGCGACGGCAGCATCTATGTCTACTATAGAAACTACGCAAAGCCCGCGGTCGAGCGCGACGCGACGAGCTTCAGCGGGTTGGGCTTGATGATCGCGCTCTTTTTGGCGACACCCCTCCCGTGGCGACGGCGCTTCAGGCGGATGGGCTTAGGGATGCTGGTGCTGCTCGGCTTTCACTTAGTAGCTCTATGGGGATTGATCGCCATATGGGATGCGATGTTCAGAAGCGGGGGCATCAGCTTTTCTATGCGTTGGGCATATATGCTGATTGCCAGTGGGGATTGGCTGGCGCCCCTGGCGAGCTGGGGGCTGGCGGGATTCCCAGCAGTCGTTGCACAACATACACACTCCAAGAAAGGAGGAGGCTCGTATGCGTCAGCTTAGGTTATTTGTCGTCGGAGTGGTGGGGTTGGTCGTTGTGGGAGGTTTGGGGAGTGGGGGGGCGCAGCAGCCCCAGCCTATCAGCGTCGACTGCGCCAAAGAGAGCTTGCAAAAAGTCATTGATAAGGCTGCGCCCAATACAGAGATCACTGTCACTGGGACATGCAGAGAGAACTTATACATCACAAAGAGCTTGACGCTGCGCGGCCCGGGAGCGACGCTCAGCTCGCCGACCCCATATCTTCCCGTAGTAGCCGTCACCAACGGCAAAGTGCTCTTGCTTGGTGGGCCGGGAAAGCCTATGACGATCAGCGGCGGCGACCGGGGCGTCGTCGCCATCGGCAAGAACGCCCAAGTTGAGCTGGATCAGGTAGCGATCAGCGGGGGCACGTGGGGCGGTATCTTGGTCGCCGATGGAACAGTGACAGTTCGCAATAGCACGATCTCCGGCACCGGCGTCGGGATCGCCGTGTTTGATAGGGCCGAGATCAGCAATAATACTATCACAAATAATCGCGGCTGCGGCGTGTGGGCTATCTCTCAAGCGCAAGGATGGGCGGTGGATGCGCAAGTCTCAGGGAGTGGGAACACTATGAGCGCCAATGCCGGAGGAGATCTGTGCCCACCAGACTTCAAGTGGCCTGCAGACTTTAAGAAGAAGTAACGAGAGAGCGCAGCTGAGCAAGGGCTGCGTGGGGGTCACTCTGCCCGAAGACCGCGCTCGCTGCTACTATAATATCTGCCCCGGCCCGCGCGATCTCTCTGATGTTTTGAAGATTGATACCCCCGTCGACTTCGAGCTCGACGTTCAGATTCTCTTTGCGAATCAGCTCTTTCGCCTGACGAATCTTCTCGAGCGTCTCGGCGATGAAGCTCTGCCCGGCAAACCCCGGCTCCACGCTCATGATCAGTACAAAATCTAGCTGATCTAAAAATCTCTCGACGGCGCCCAGAGGCGTCTTGGGGCGGAGGGCGATCCCCGCCCGCGCGCCCAGGGAGCGAATCGTCTCAATGACGGGAACGGGATCAGAGACGGCTTCTCTGTGAAACGAGATGAGATCGCCAGGGCGAACTCTAAACTGCGGCGCGTACTTCTGGGGGTCGGTGATCATCAAGTGAATATCGAACGGAACAGAGACCCTGTCGCGCAGCGCGTTGACAACGACGGGGCCGAAAGTGAGATTGGGCACAAAGTGCCCGTCCATCACGTCCCAGTGCAAATAATCTGAAAGATCAGAGACTGCTTGAGCATGCTCAAGCAGTCTCCCAAAATCGGCGGCCAACAGCGAGGGCGCAAGCTTCATTTATCGCTGTGAGTTCCGTGCGATCAGCAATAAGCGAATGAGCTGCAGGACGGCCATCGCTGCCGCAGCAACGTAGGTGAGCGCTGCAGCATTTAAGACCTTTTGCACTGCGCCCAGCTCGGATTTTTCGACGATCGTCCCGCTCTCTTGCAGGATCTGCACGGCCCGCCGGCTGGCGTCAAACTCCACCGGCAGCGTGATCAGCGTGAAGAAGACAAACCCCGCAAACGCCACGATGCCAAGCCACATCAAGGGTCTGAGCGCCGGTATGAGCAACCCCATAAGAAACAGAATCAGCCCCAAGTTCGTACCGAAGCTGGCCACCGGCACCACAGCGCTGCGCACAACGAGTGGGACATAGCCGTGCGCATCTTGGAGGGCGTGGCCCGCCTCGTGGGCCGCAACCCCAATGGCTGCCACAGACTGGCTGTCAGGAGCTGAGAGTCGCAGAGTCTTGGTGCGCGGGTCATAGTGATCTGTGAGCTGCCCCGGCACGGCTTCGATCCTGATGTGGGCTAAGCCAGCGCGATCCAAGAGCCGTCGTGCCGCCTGAGCTGCCGTGAGCCCCGACGCCGACCGCTCCTTCGAATATCGACTATACGTCGACCAGACACGATACTGCGCGTAGAGCGAGAACGCGAACGCCGGAATGATCAAGATCAGAAAGTACGGGTCAAAGTAGAACATCCGATCACCTCTGTAGACTCTCCGCTGATTATAGCACCCCCCAAGGCAATTGCAAGTTCACGGTCCCGACACTTGCACCGAGACGCTTCGAACTGTATGATTTATATCGCGTTGGGGCGTGGTGTAACGGCAGCACACCGGCCTTTGGAGCCGTTTGTGGAGGTTCGAATCCTCCCGCCCCAGCCAGTGATAGCCGCAAGCTGGACACTGTGAGGTGCAGACGTGTTGCTGGGCGCAAGCCCTGTAGAGACGCTACAGGACTTCCGCACGGTCGCACAGAAAAAGCGTGAACGAGCTCGAACGACTGCGCGAACGCCTCGGTTTGGAAGAGCTCACTCTGGAAGAGCTTGAGCGGCCCTTTCGTCATAGCTCCTACGTGAACGAGCAGCCCCCAGGGTTGGAGTCCAACGAGCGTCTCGAATTCTTGGGGGATGCCGTTATCGAGCTGGCCGTCGCCGAGCATCTCTTTAAGAACTACCCGGAGCGTACCGAGGGCGAGCTGACCAAGATAAAATCTGTCGTTGTCAGCGGCTCGGTCTTGGCGGAGAAAGCCCGCGAATTGCGGCTCGATCAATGCTTGCTTTTGGGGCACGGGGAGGAAGAATCCGGCGGGCGTTCGAATTCTAAGCTCCTAGGCGATGCGTTTGAAGCCCTGATGGGGCTGATCTTTGCTCTCTACGGGTACGAGCGCGCCGCCCGATTAATTTTAAAACTCTTGCACCCGGAGATCGAGCGCGTCGCTGAGGGTCGGCACCGTCGGGATTACAAGACGCTCTTACAAGAGTGGGCGCAAGAGCAGCATCAGAAGCCCGTCTATACTCTCGTGCGCAGCGAGGGGGAGGACCACTGCAAGGAGTTCACGGTTCGGGTCGAGGTGAACGGCTTATCGGCGATGGGGCGAGGGCGCAGCAAGAAGGCCGCCGAGCAGGACGCGGCACGGCGGCTCTACGCTCAGATTCTGGGGGAACCTTGTCCTTGACGCCGTGCCCCCTTTTGTTTTAAATGATACAGCGTGTGCGCCCGTAGCTCAGTTGGACAGAGCAGCGGTTTCCTAAACCGCAGGTCGTGCGTTCGAATCGCACCGGGCGCACCAGGCTTCGCCTGGACCGTATGCACACAATGAGCACGCAGCACTCGACAGATTTGGGTCGGTTGCGCCTGCATGGCTTGGCCCTGCTCAGTGGCCTTGCTCTTGTAGGGAGCTTCCTCTTCCCCTGGATCACTTTTGTCCAGCTCGTGCTCAAACATAAGATACTGACGGGCGTCTTCTTTGTCGTGGCGCTGCTCGCCCTTGAAGTATCGGGGTATTTTCTCATCCGCGCGGTGCGCGAACGAGCTGTGACCCTGTGGGAAGCCCTCGCACCGCTCTTCTACAGCGCTGCTGGGGTGCTCAGCGCGATCTTCGGGTATTTTTATATCTTGCCGATCAATCCCGTAGCGACGGTCTATCTCCTTGGGGCGGCAGGGCTGGCCGTGGGCACGCCCGTTCTGTGGCCGCAAAGCCCGCAGATCCGCGCCCTCCTCAACGGAAGAACTTTTCGCTACAGCGCCCTCGGTGCGATAGCCTTCACACTCATAGCCGGAGCGTGGCTCTTCTCGCTGGGCTGGGCGCAGCGCCCCCTCAATCCCCCCAGTGCTGCATTTGTCGTCTCGTCGCAGACGACCAAAGTCGGCGAGCCCATAGATTTCGACGCGAGCGCTTCTTCTGCCCGCCAGGGCCAGCTCAAAATATTCGACTGGGATTTCGGCGATGGCATCTGGCACGAAGCTTTCGCTCCCCAAGGGGCAAAAGTCACGCACGTCTACTATGAGCCCGGCCAGTACGAAGTGATGCTCAGAGTCACCGACGACCGCGGCGAGGTCAGCCCTGCATACAGTCTTGTTATCACCGTGCAAGGCGAATCGGGCTTGGAGAACGTGATGCTGCTCCCTGCCCACGATATTGCCGGGATGGCCTGGGACGGCTCGCGGCTGTGGCTCGTAGACTCTAAGTCAAAAGTGCTCTACTCCCAAGCCGAGGGGTCAAGCTGGGTTCAGCATACGCTCCCTGCAGAGATCCAACAGCCCGCCGGAATCGAGTGGGACGGGCAGAGCTTCTGGCTCGCCGACGGTGCTACAATGATCATCTATAAGCTCTCCAAAGAGAACTTCGAAATTCTCTCCCAATGGGCTTATCCCGGCACGATCCCCGCGGACTTGGCCTGGGATGGGAAGTATCTGTGGGCCGTAGATGAGATTGACTCTCTGCTCTACGCGCTCGACCCCGCTTCGGGCCGCACAGTGAAAGAGATCAAGCTCGATGCTGAAATCTTCCCCCGGCCCGTAGGCTTAGCCTGGGACGGCATCGCGCTCTGGGTCTCCGATATGCACTACGGCATCCGGCGTATCGACTCAGAGAGCGGGCGCGTGCTTGGCACGATGGCCGCCCCCGAAGGAGGCTCGTACCCCATTGCCCTCGCGTGGGATTCGGGCAGCCAGGGCTATGGGCGCCTTTTAGTCGCCGATCACGATACACAGAAGCTCTATACTCTCAAGCTGAAAGCCTGGGTAAGGGAGAAGCCAGGCCTGGGCGAAGGGGTCAACCCCTAAATAAAAAAACACTATGAACACCCTCGAAGCCAAACGCTACTGGATCGCGCTCACGCTCATCCCAAACGTAAGCCCCAGAAAGTTTCACATTCTGCTCGAAAATTTTTCGAGCCCCCACGAGATCTGGGAAGCGCCGCTCGAGAGACTGCGAGAGATTCCCGGCTTTGCCGAATCGGCTCAGACGTTCTGTGCCCACCGCGAGAGAGCCAACATAGACAGAGCATTAGAGCAGATCGCCCAGCTGGGCCTCACCGTGATCACGCTCGACGATGCGCAGTATCCAGAGCCGTTGCGAGCTATCCCCGACGCCCCGCCGGTGCTCTACCTACGCGGGGAGTATCTCGAAAAAGACGGATTAGCTCTGGCGATCGTGGGCACGCGCCGGGCGACCCCGTATGGGCGGCGCGTCGCCCAGCAGTTTGCCGGGGAGCTGGGGCGCTTGGGGTTTACGATCGTGAGTGGGCTGGCCGAGGGCATTGATACGGCGGCGCATCGCGGCGCGCTCAAAGCGGGCGCCCGCACGATCGCTGTGATCGGCAGCGGCTTCGCTCGACTCTACCCCCAGAGCAATGCCAAGCTCTTGGAAGAGATCGTTGCGAACGGGTGCGCCCTGACGGAGTTCGCCCCCGAAGTCGCCCCTGAGAAGTGGACGTTTCCCCAGAGAAACAGAATTATCAGCGGGCTGAGCCGGGGCGTGCTCGTCGTCGAGGCTCCTGAAGAGAGCGGGGCGCTCATCACAGCGCGGTGGGCGCTGGAGCACAATAGAGAAGTCTTCGCTGTCCCAGGGTCTATTCTTGGCGAGTCCCATCGCGGCTGCCACAAGCTCATCAAAGACGGGGCGAAGCTTGTCGCCAGCGTCACCGATATTTTAGAAGAATTTAAAGACTTACGAGCGCTCTTTGCGGTGCGGCGCGAGAGGCCCGCGCCGGTGCAGAAGCCAAAGCTCTCCCCACTCGAAGAGAAGATCTTCTCCGTGCTCGAGTTTGAGCCCACACACTTCGATGAGATCGTCACCAAGACGGGGCTTTCCGTGGGAGAAGTCTCGGAGGGCTTACTGATGCTGGCGCTGCAGGGGGTCGTGCAAGAGCTTGAGGGCAAGCACTATGTGAAGCTGCCGTAACGCTCACTTGCGAAACCCCGGCGGCCAGGGGTAGTCGGGCGGGCAGAGATCTTGACCGTTATTCTGAAACTCTTTGCTTCCCCCCTCGACTTGAACTAGAACACTTTTAGGAGGAGATAGTGGTAATGGACTGATAGGACAAGTAGGATCTTGGATAACTATCCCATACTTTTCGTTTTGAACAAAGCGGTTCTCTTGTATAAAAATCCAATGCCCTTCTCTTCCTGCCGCCACGCTAATTCCTATACCATTCTGCATGAATTCATTATCTCTCATGTGGCCTATAAGCTTTGGTTCCGCAATGCCGCTTATCGCGAAGGCAATGCCAATATTTCGGTTCTTACTTACGGAACTCCGAGAGAGGAGGAGTAAATCTGAAGCTACAATACCAACTATATTCTCCTCGATCTTCGAACGGAAGGTGAAGATTTGCGCCCTTAGTAGATAAAGTCCTACTCCATTTCTTGCCAAACTGACCTCTTCCAGGATTATTTGAGAAGAGAAGAATCCATAATAACTAGATCCTGAATATAGATCTGTAAAGTGATGGCAGCTCCAGGTAAAATCTCAATAATGGGACGATCAGGATCTTCGTATTTGATTTGAACACGCTCTTGTCCAGCCCCTACGAGACGCAAGCTTTTTCTGATCTGCACGTTCTCTTTGTACACGCCCGGCCCGATGAGCACCGTGCCCCCTTCAGCTACAGCATCGATGGCCGCCTGAATGGTCGGGAATTCCTCAGGCACGCGCGCCACGAAGCGCTCCCCTTGCCCATTCGCCCCCTGAGGCACCAAGATGCTCCCCAGTGCCATACCAACGATCAAGACTGCGGCGAGCATACCATACTGAGAGCGCATAGCTCTACCTCCCCTGGCCGCTTCCCCTGCTCCTGAGAGATTTGGGACGGGAGTGGGCGTCTTTATGTGTTATCGACTTTTGCATACCACAAACGGGGAGAAAAGTCAAGAGGGCGAAAAATATTATTAAATGCGCTATTCCAGCCAATATTTGGCAACGCCCGCAAAAACAGCTAAAATTTCACTCGTGAAAGGAGCACCCCATGGAACGCACGTTCGTCATGCTTAAGCCCGATGCCGTCAGACGACGCTTGATTGGTGAAATCATCAAGAGAATCGAAGCCAAAAACTTAGATATCATCGCTCTCAAGATGATACACATAGACAGAAAACTTGCCGAGACCCACTACGGCGAACACCGCGAGAAGCCGTTCTTTAAAGATTTAGTGGACTTTGTCACCAGCGGCCCTGCCGTGGCCATGATCGTCGAAGGCCCCAATGCTATCAGCGTTATGCGCACCCTGATGGGGGCTACCAACCCCTTCACTGCCGCTCCGGGGACAATTCGGGGGGATTTCGGGCTCGATCTGACCCAGAACTTAATTCACGGCTCCGACTCCCCCCAGTCGGCAGCCCGCGAACTGGCCCTCTTCTTTCCGGAGGAGACTTAACTACCAAGCCCCTCACCCCTTGCTCCCC
>JBBISQ010000159.1:0-1791 GCA_037441155.1 Candidatus Fraserbacteria bacterium | reverse complement strand
GAGCCACCCCGGTCATGGGGCCAGCCGTCACACTCCCCTGCCCATTCTGCAACCCCACCTGCACATTCCCGGTGAAGCTCCCTGACTCGTCCGGATCAAACCGCACCGTCACCTGCCCGCTCTGCCCTGGAGAGAGCGTCGGCAGCACACTCACGATCTTGTATGGCGCACTCGCGCTCAGCGTCAAGCTCACTGCTACACTCCCCTCGTTCTTCACCGTCAGAGTCTTCTCTATCGGCAGCCCCACCTTCTCCGTGCGCACCCCACACGCCCCCATATCATCGCACTGCTCAGTCATCACTAACAACCCGCTGCCAAAGTCTACTGGTGCTGGGCTGAAGCTCACCTTGTGCGCTACGCTCGTAGCCGTCACCGTCTTGTTCCCACCATTGCTGCTGATCGTTATGCTCTTGGAGAAACTTCCCGCAGTTGCCGAGCTGAATCGCACTACGACCTCTTGCGGCTGCCCCGGCAAGAGCGAAAAGCTCCCCCCAGAGACGATGCTGAACGGCGCTTGGACACTGACCGTCCCACTCAGCCTCCCTCCCCCATAGTTCCAGATCACAAACGATGCCTGCGTCTGCTGATTGATGAACGTCTGAGGCAGAGCAAGACTGGGAGCAATCCCACCTAACGAGAGGCTCAGCTGCGGGGTCGTGCTGGTGCACAGATAGTCATACCCCCATTGCGAAGTGCAGATCTGCGGCCCCTCATAGCCGCCCTCAAAGTCTCCCCACTCCCCGCCAGGAGCGGTCAAGGGCTCCATCCGCGCCCCCGCTGGCACCGCTTCTCCACTCGCCTGCCCACAGGCCGTGACTTGGATGGCTGGCTCCGCATCATCCTCAGGCTCATCATCCTTGCCTGCCTTCACCCTGATCCGCACCTGATGAGCGATCTTCTCAGCATTCCCCTCAGGAGCAATCCCCAGGATCGCGATCTTGTTCGTCTCATCGAACAAAGCTCGCACCTGGCCCACTCGCTTGCCCCGCTGGGCCAGCTTCCCCTCAAATTGCTGGAACTTGCTCTTCTCCCGCAACTTGCTCAACAGCTTCTCCACCTTCTGGGCGGGCAAGAACCTCACTATACGCTCCTCCCCACTGGCAGTGATGTTGACCGTCTTGTTTCCCTGACGGACCAAGCCCACCGCTGCCGTCTGCCCGTTGGTTCTGGTCCAGACCAGGTGGGCTCTGTCTCCGAAGGGGATGAGCAGCTGCTCTCCCCCCACAAGCTGCACCGCTTGGGCTTCCTCAGCATTCATGGCAAGGCCCCGGCTCTCCAGCTGCGCTCTGACCGCTTGGAGTTGCGAGTCTGCGAGGGCTTCTTGAAGCAGCCGAGAGCGATCGGGCTCGAGGATGGGAGCGGAACAGCTGTCGCCGAGCTGGGCGGTGAGCGCTTGGAAGTTCGCTGGGGAAGCAGAATCAGGCTTCAGCGGGGGGGGGTGATATTCCGAGAATTTAGGAGCGAAGTGCAGCCGACGAGGACCGAGACAAGACCGATGACCAGGGTGAGCGTGGCGAGAGAGAGTGTGCGCACGGCTCCTCCTTTTGCGCTCCTTCCCCTGCTCCCTCGAGATTCTGGGCGGGGGTAGGCATCTTTGTGTGTTATCGCCTTATATATATCACAAACGGGGAGAAAAGTCAAGAGGGGGAGAAAAAATCCTGTATAGATCGGCGCTTGGGTTTCCTGCACCCAGGGCATCTTGGCACATGACCCCACTTTGTGCTATGCTTGCTCTCGCCCATGTGGTGGCTGAGCCTGGGAACGTTCTGCGTCAGTCTGATCTTGACGTAT
>JBBISQ010000158.1:0-2366 GCA_037441155.1 Candidatus Fraserbacteria bacterium | reverse complement strand
AGACCTCAAGGAAGCCATCCGACAAGAATACAAGGAGAACGAGATCTTCCCCAAGACGGATTATCTCGAAGACTGGCTGAAGCTGTTGGACTACGACCCCGAAGAAGTTGTTGAGGTGCGGCCGGTGCGCGAGGGGCGCTCTGGCCGCGCCGGCGAGATGGTGGTGTAAAGCAGTTACTTGCGGAACCCCGGCGGCCAGGGGGAGTCGGGGAGGGAGTATCGTTACCCTCACTGCTTCACCCCTGTCTAGTGCACCCCTCGCTTCTGGTTCCACCAGCCTACTGCAATCATCCCTAGAGAGGTAAGGAAGATAAACCCCAACGTCCATGTTGCCAGCAGGTTGCCAACTGCCCAGGCTACGCCTGCCAGCAGCGCCAGGAGCAGTTCACCAAGCAGGATCAATCCCGGCTTCCACTTAATGCTGCCCAGACCGCTCAGCAAGAACGGCCCCGCACTGACGACGAACAACAGGAACGTGCCCTCAGGCGAGCGCAGGAACTCCACCATTGATCTCTCTCCCTAATGCCTATGCTTTTTGCTTCCTCCTCTGTACCTCTACAGCTATAGTGCGTGCAATACTTGCTAGTACTATGAGCACGAGCAAGCTTGCAAAGAGCAGATGCTCGGAGAGAAAGAGATAGGCTGCCCACCCTGCCGCGAGGATGAGCCCCATAATGGCAAGCCATGATCTCCAATGCTGTTTGGGCCAACAATAGCCTATTGCAAAGCCTCCCCCAATGAGAAAGTAGAAGAGCCCTCCCCAAAACGACTGGTCGAACTCTCTGACTTGCTTGAGCAATTCCTCATACATCTTGGCTACACCTCCCCGTGAAGTAGCTCAGGCAGAACAGCAAGTCTTTGCTACTCTGCCTGGTAATTATACTACTAGAGACTTATCGGTAGCTACACTTACACCCTCCTCCTCCACTCGGCGGAGGTGGAGGAGGTGGAGGTTGATTATTGTCACCACAGCCGCGAATGCAGAGTGCGCAACCAAACAATCCCCGAGCGCCTGTAGCCGCACCTGCCCAAATCTTCGCTACTGCTAAGAGGCTGCCAGGGCCAGATAATGCTGTGAAGCCTAGAGCCGCACCAAGGGTGCCCAGAGCACAAGTTAAGCATTCACTAGCGCGATTGCAATCTACTAGTGGGACCACTCGCGTAGCACTGGGTTGTGTCACCTGCCCCTGCAAGCATTGGCCCAGAGCTTGAACTGTCTCATTGTTCATAAAAGTTGCCTTAAAGGACTGTAAAGGATCTGTGAGAGATGAATCTATCCTGCTAGCGATCTGGAGTATTGCTTCCATAGTAGCAGCGTAGTCGCTCTCACTCGCTAACCGCGTCGGGGACAGCGTGACGCTATAATCTTTGAATTGGAGCTGGATCTCAATACGCAGCCCCGCATCAAAGAGACAGTGATAAGCCGCCAAAAGCTTCTGTTGATCTTCAAAATCTGACGGCAGGAGAGTGGGACAGTTGACCTCACCAGTAGGAGCTTGCAAGCGCTTTACACGCCCTTGTAACAGATTGCCTCGCAAGTACATGGTGATCAAAATCTCCTGGCGGATTTGGTCTACATGATGCCACAAGTACAGGGGTTCAGATGAAGAGGGCTCAAAGAAGAACCCCGTGCGAAAAACATCAGTTGAATCGAGCATCCCTACCCTTAGGATCTCGGTATCTCTTTGTAGCTCCCCAAGGAAGTGAAATGCATAGCTCGTCCCGCTCGCCGTCACCGTCTTGCTCCCACCGTTGCTGCTGATGCTTAGGCTCTTGGAGAAACTTCCCGCCGTCGCCGAGCTGAATCTTACCACAACTTCTTGGGGCTGCCCCGGAGCCAGACTGAAGCTCGCCCCAGAGACGATGCTGAACGGCGCTGAAGTCGTGACCGTCCCACTCAGCCTCCCTCCCCCTCCGTTCCAGATCGTGAAAGCAGCCTGCGTCTGCTGATTGATGAACGTCTGGGGCAGAGCGAGACTAGGAGAAATCCCACCCAACGAGAGGCTCAGCTGAGGGGTCGTGCTGGTGCACAGATAATCATACCCCCACTGGGATGTACAAATCTGCGGCCCCTCATAGTTCCAGCCCTCGTCAAAATAGCCCCCCACAGGGTCAGTCGTCGCTCCCTCCCCAGGATCGTAGAGCTGGGCCGCCATCCTCGCCCCCGCTGGCACCGCTTCTCCCGTCGCTTGCCCACAGGCTGTGGCTTGGATGGCTGGCTCCGCCTCATCCTCAGGCTCATCATCCTTGCCTGCCTTCACCTTGATCCGCAGCTGATGAGCGATCTTCTCAGCATTCCCCTCAGGAGCAATCCCCAGGATCGCGATCTTGTTCGTCTCATCGAACAAAGCTCGCACCTGGCCCAC
>JBBISQ010000157.1:0-2482 GCA_037441155.1 Candidatus Fraserbacteria bacterium | reverse complement strand
CGGGAATCCAATCCCAGTTCTCAGCTATGAGCACGTGTCCGTTGGCAGTCTTCGGAGGCAGCGCGACGAAGCTGGTGCAGCCGTCGGACCTCTCCCCCAGCCCCTCCCCTAAAGAGGGAGGGGGGCTTTCCCCCTTCCCTTTAGGGAAGGGGGTAGGGGCTAGGTCGAGGGTGAGGGCCTGTCGCGTCACTTCGCTGTAGATTAATTCATAGCGCGCATTGAGCGCCGCAATCTCCAGAAGCTCCCGCTGAGAGCCTTCGGCAACGCCGCGCATCGCCTCGGCGTACTGGGGGGCGAGCTTCTCGATGACCCGGAGATAGAGTCCGGCGCGGCGCAGCACTTCAGCTTTAGGAAGTTTCGTCTCGCGCGCGAAGCGATAAAAATAGAGGTCGAGATTGCGCGCGATGAGTGTGCGCGCTTGCTGACCGTGCACAAGCCCCTGCTCGTAGGGAGAGCCCTGGAGCGTTAATATCGGGATCGCTGTCTCTTTGAGTGGCGTCATGCGAACTCCTTCGCGAACGTGATCCACGCCGGCTGGCGCACAAAGCCCAATTTCGTGTTGATCGCCAGCATCCCCACGTTGGTGCTGTCGTTCCAAGTCTTTATGATCTCGTAGCCGTGGGCGCGGGCGTATTCGATGGTCTTGAGCTTGAGCGCCATAGCGACGCCCTTGCCCCGGTACTCGCGCCGCACCCCGGTCAGCCCTTGATATAAGTCTTTCGGCTCGTCCTTGCTCCGGCGGAGATTGCTCAGCCCGATATAGTGTTCGCCGTCCTTGGCGATGAAGTACCCCTCGGCGATGGCGTCGGGATGCTCGACGTTATAGCGCAGAAAGTGCTCGAAGTCCACGGGGGTATACTGATCGGGATGGGGGACGTCCTCCATGATAGCAACGTAGAGCTCGTGAAGTTTTCTGAGACACTGGGGATCGCGCTCGCGTTCTTCAGCGAGCGTGGTGATCGTCAGGCCGTGGGATGAAAATTTCTCTGCGTAGGGCGCAAATCTGTGCAAGTCGAAGGTCGAGACGTTCAGGCGCGACTCCCAAGTGCGTCGGATCTCAGAAAAGCCGTGCTTTTGGAGGAACGCGACGCTGCGGGGGTAATCTTCGCGGGCGCTGGCGAAGGCGCGCACGGCTCTGTGCGCAACGAGATCGCTCAAGATTTTTGTGTAGAGTGCTGTGCCGATGCCGCGCCGCTGAAAATCAGGGTGGACGCCGACGAAGACCCAGAACTTCTGAGGGTGAAACATATGGGGCACGTGGTTATATTCGGCGTAGCCCGCGACGCGCCTGCTCATTTCCGCAACATAGCGCTTGAAGATATATTTGGTTTTGTCGAAGTGCTCGTCGTCGTAGCGGATCTCGTCGGCGCTGTAGCGATAGTCGGGATAGATCGCGTTGCTGATCTCGGCGATGGCGGCGTAATCGTCGGCTGTGAATTCGCGGATGTGGAAGGTCATAAGCGCTTAAGTTTACTGGGACAGATTGATCTCTGCAAGAGATCACGTGTGGCTCGCAGAGTTCTCAGACTCTCGCAAGATTTTTGCCCATTGTCTCCTCAATCAGTAGACATTGCCTCTGGGGGCGATGATCTCAACATAGACTACTTTGTGCTCCTGATCAACCTTGTATACCACGCGGAGTCTTCCCACCCGATAGCGCAACCTGCCCCGGAGCTTTCCCCAAAGCCGCTTGATGTCGTGATGCTCAAAGTCGAAGGGATCATTCTCCAAAGCCTCAAAGCATGCGTCAAGCCTCTGGGCTGTGCTCGTGTCCAAACGCTGGTAATAGCTTGCGGCGCTCTTTGAGAGCTTGACACGATAATTAGCGTGCTTTGGCATTGCTTCGCTTTATCTTCCGCCATGGGATAGTTTCACCGCGCTCGACCTCGGCCTTGCCTCTTTCCCAAGCTTTCATAAAAGTTTCATCTTCGAGAAGTTCTAGCGTCGCGCTCCATTCCTCTAAGCGCTCCATCAGGACCAACAGATCGCGCACCATGTCGTTCGGCAGTTCGTCAATGATTGCTTTAGCACGCTCTTTGACAGTCATCACTGATCATCTCCCTCGCTTCAAAAGGGAGCTCTCCTTAGTCTTGGCAACTTCCCAAAAGATACAAGTGAGGAACTGGTACGCCCGGGAGGACTTGAACCTCCGACCTCTGGCTCCGCAGGCCAGCGCTCTGATCCCCTGAGCTACGGGCGCACACGCTGCGCGCAAGCTCCGCTTGACGTTCATCTTCGCCGGCCTACGGCCGGCGAAGGCGAACAGTCCAGACGAAGTCTGGTCAATTCTAGAGCATAAGAGTTGAGCGTGCAACCCGTCGCTCTTCTTCGGCCTCACCTCACGATGAGCTTCTGCACCCGCGATGTGACTACCGTGCCCTCGACAGTCCGGATCGTCACAAGGTACAGATAGACGCCGCGGGCCACGCGCTGGCCTTGCTCGTTCCTCAGCGTCCAGAGGACCCCCTCGGATGCCCACGGG
>JBBISQ010000156.1:0-2108 GCA_037441155.1 Candidatus Fraserbacteria bacterium | reverse complement strand
CTCGAACACTGGCAGGACGAAGGGGAGTCGGCGTATCTCTATAAGATCTTAGCTGACGTGGAGCCTGACGCACGGCGCAAGAATCTCTATCTGAAACTTGCCGACGTCGAGCTGCAGCATCAGCGGAGCTTTGCCAAGCTTTTAGCCGATCAAGGGGTGCGGGTAGGGGAGTTTCGTCCGGGGCTGCGGGCACGACTCTTGGGCTGGATGGCCCGGCGCGGCGGGGCGCGCACCGTCGTGCGCTTGCGCATCCTCGACGAAGCCAGCGAAGTCAAAAACTATCTGCGCGAGAAGTCGAGCATGGCCACAGGCGAAGCCGCCAAGATCTCGCAACAAGTTGCCCGCGACGAGGCCATCCACGCCGAGACGCTGATGAAGCTCGTCGGCAGCGGCGGTGAGCCGTGGCATCGTATGGAATCGGGGGGCTTCTTGCGCAACGTCGTCTACGGTTTCAACGACGGGCTGACGGCCAACTTCGGGCTCGTGATGGGCGTGCTCGGCGCCCAAGTTCACGAATTCATTGTGCTCTCAGGGCTAGCGGGCTTGGTGGCCGATGCGCTCTCGATGGGGTCAAGCGGATATCTTGCAGCCAAGAGCGAGCAAGAAGTCTATCAACATGAGATCGAGCTGGAGCGCGAAGAGATCGAGCTGATGCCCGAGACGGAAGCTGAAGAGCTAGCGTTGCTCTACGAAGCGAAGGGGATGCCCACAGAAGCAGCCCGTCAAGCTGCTGCTCAAGTGATGGCCGATCCCCAGATCGCTCTGCAAGAGAAGGCCCGTGAGGAGTTGGGCATCTCTCCCGAACTGGGGTCGCCCATCCGCGAGGGCCTGCTGACGGGCATAGCGACAGCGTTCGGGGCACTCATCCCCGTGGTGCCGTTCTTCTTTGGGTATGGCCCGGTAGAGATTTGGACGTCGTTTACGATCAGTATGCTCTCGCACTTTGGGGTGGGAGCGGCGCGCAGTCTCTTCACGGGGCGCGGGGTCTTTCGCAGTGGGCTCGATATGTTCTTGGTTGGGCTAGGAGTCGCTGTCGTCGGGTATTTGGTAGGGATGCTCATTGAGCATCTATGAAAGAATGCCCCATAAATTTGACCCGAAGAACGTCGAGCGTCTGGACAACCCGGAGCGTGCACGCTGGCAGAGCGTCGAGAAGTTTTTAGAGCTTTTGCAGCCGTGGGCCGGGATGAGCTACGCTGACATCGGCTGCGGTGTGGGGTATTTCACGCTCCCCGTTGCAGAGCGCATCGGGTCTCACGGACGCGTCTATGCTGTGGACATCCAAGCGGAGATGCTGGAAGAGCTGGCCCGGCGCGCCCATGCTCGCGGGCTGAGCAATATCCTCACGGTGCGTTGCACCGATCGCGAGATCCCCATCACTTCGGACTCTGTTGATGCCTGCTGTCTGGCAAACGCGTTTCACGAGCTGGAGAACCCCAGCGTTTTTCTGCGTGAGATCCATCGGTTGCTCAAGCCGGGCGGGAGGTTCTTCGTCATAGACTGGAAGCCCATCGAGACGCCGATGGGGCCGCCCTTGAGCGAGAGAGTCCCGTTAGAGAGGCTGATGGAGAACGTGCGTGCAGCGGGATTTGTGCGGTTGCGTGAGCATGAGATTTATCCGTATCATTATGTGTTAGAAGCGCGAAGACCATAACCACGATGGACGAGAGCGTATAAGATGCTCCAGGAAACTGAAGCCGATGCTCACATGGTCATGGAGCGAACGATTATAAGTAGCTTTGAACAATTTCTTCAAATCACTAAGATAGATTTGGACTTCTTCCTACCTGCTTCATTTGCCCAAGCACTTTGTGAGCTCCACTTAAACCCCCGCTATCTACGCGGCAGCGACTTCTTAATGCGTTTTTCGCAGGGACGCTGGGCTGAGGATATCATCATCAAAGCTATCAATGCCACAGATGACCTGCACGCTGTACCTTATGGACCATCCAGCGTTGCTCCATCCGATCCACACGAAATGGAACAGTATTTTGAACGCCTCGATAAAGCAAGCACAATTGGCAAACGACCGGATTTACTCATTTTAGCTAAGAGGCTTTGTAGAAATCCTTGAGCTGGGAGGGGTCACCGCCTATCATAGGACGGTG
>JBBISQ010000155.1:0-3396 GCA_037441155.1 Candidatus Fraserbacteria bacterium | reverse complement strand
CCAGACGAACGCGCTCTTCCGGCCGTTGCACGGGGAGCATGAGTTTCAGAAGCTGATAAATGAGCACTCTACTGAGCGAAGATAAGCAGATCTGAGAATCCTGTTGGCAAGAGCTTCTCAAACTCGCTTTGGAGTACTTTCAGATATGTCCAGGGGGTTCCTGTTAGACGTGAGGCGTTCTCGCACCAAAGCCGCGCAGCACGGTCCTTGTGGGAGACATCTGGATCTTCACGACCCTTTGTCTCAATCAAATAGTGCGAGCCATCAGAGAGCACCGCTACAAAATCCGGCTCGTAATAACGCAAGTTCCCTACAGAATCAGTGTACTCTATTGAGAAACCAAATTGCTCCGGCAGTTTAGCAAACGCTAACACATCTTGAGCACTTTCGAGAAACTGAGCGAAACGCCTCTCGAACTCGTTATCGCAAGGCACCTTGTTGAAGACGGTCTTGCAAGCGCTCAGGGGCGCCCGTGAGTACGGGAAGGGTGGCGTCTCAGAGAGCTTCCGACCAGCGCGTATGAGCTTGGGTTCGAGCTCCTGCACGATCACAGCACGCAGCGCCTTCACAAACGTCTGTACCGTCACATACTGAGCGACGTTGCTGCTGATCGCTTTCAAGATTGCAGGGTCATCAAGGTTCACACGTTCACCGAACGCTTTCGTTTCTAGAAACTCCCGCACTTTTGGCACCAACGCTGCAAACTGCGAGGGCAGTTTTACGTCCTGAGCTATGCGCTTGGCATAATATGCGATTACCTCTTGAGACGTCTGAATCTCTGGAAGGGTATAGTCTCGCTCGATGACTTTTTCGAGAGTGAGGAGATCATAGCCCTCATAGTGAAATCTCTTGGCGTCTTCATCCCCGGCTTTACGCGGGAGCTTTGGGCATTCGAGCCTGGATACATCAAGCGCCGCTATCTCTTCGGTTAAGCTCTTCTTGCGCGTCAACATCGGGCTGAGCACGGGTATAGAGATATCTTTGTCGAGCTTGGCCGGATCGGGCATGATCGTGATGATCTCTAATTTGTCTTTCCCCACACGGAACGTCTCTAGTTCGAGCTCCTCTTCGCGCTCCAGCTGCTCGACAAAGTTGATGAAGGCGTTATTACCGATCACATCTACGCGCTCGATGTATCCCCCTCGCTGCGATCCTCGAAACATGAGTCTTAAACCGCGCCCGATGGTCTGCTCGGGCAAAATGTTCGCTTTGGCCGTGTAGGGGCGCAATCCCACCACGACCGTCACGTTCTGCACGTCCCAGCCCTCGCGCAGCATCAGCACGCTGACGATAGCATTCACAGGACTAGTCTCTTGATCTACTTGACGGGCAACCTCACGCGCTTTTTCCAAATCCTTCTTAGAGACTTCACCCGCACGGTCAGTGTGAATAATTAAAAGCTTGTCGCCGCCGAACTCTTCAGGGTATTTGGTTCTGAGATAGTCGCCCACGTCGTCGGCTTCAGCGGTGCTGTTCATCATGATAAAGAGAATAGGCTTCTTCCCCAATGGCTTGAGTTGCTCGCGATACTCCCGCCACCGCTCGACACCGGCCGTCAGATACGCTTGGTAGCGCGTGCTGGCAACATCAGAGCGGGCTTCTTGAATGTCCGTTGCAATACCCTTGATGGGTCGTTTGACGATGCGATCTAAAATCGCTTGTTTGAGCGGGTAGTCATAGACGGTCCACGTGAAGAGAGCTCCCTTCTGGAAGCGCGGGGTCGCAGAGAAATCGAGTTGCGCTGCCAAGCCCTTCTTGACAGATTCGTGCAGTCTGCGTATGAAGTCGTTCCATTTCAGCTCTTCATCATGGGTGTGATGAGCCTCGTCGTTGAGCACGAGCACCGGCCCGCCGCGAGCAATGATTCTCTTGTCAAAATCTTCGATTTGTATCTTCTCTGATGGCGGTTTTGAGCCGAGCATGTCGGCTATCGCTTCCGGCTCATCGCCTTCTCGTTCGTTGGGGCGCTCGTAGAATTGTTGAATGTTGGTGAGATAGAGCGCGCCCTGGGAACTGGCCCGCTCGCCCTCGCCGCGTAGATAGACCTCAAAATCCCAAAAGACTCGTAACTCCGGAGGAATGATGGGGTCGGCCAAAAAGATGCGCCCGTTGGCGAAATCTGTGCGCAGACGCTCGAAGACGATCACGTTGGGCGCGATCAGAAGAGCAGTCTTGGCGTAGTCGTCGCGGCCCTCGGCGACGGCGTTAAAATACTGCCACGCGATCGCGAGCGCCATTACTTTGGTCTTGCCGCTGCCGGTAGCCATCTTGATGCAATAGCGGGCGAACTCATCGTATTGTAGTAATCGAAGCTCTTCAGAGACTGTTGAGAAGCGCTCCAGCAGATCTTTATGCCGTCGGACGCGGGCGACTTCATAGAGATAGATCAGCGTTTCAATGGCTTCGCGTTGGGCGTCATAGAAAGCGAAACGCTGCCCGTTGGGCAGGCGGTGGTCTGTCTTGAACCAATAATTGAGCAAGAGTTTTGTGGTGTCGGTGGCGCCCTTGTAGTTAGCGGCGCGCCATTCAGCCACGGCTTTGCGGATGGCCGGAACGCAGGGAGCGGTCTTGACGCGGGCTTCGAGTAGTTTCAGTTGGTCATCGGCGCTAAGTTTCCGGCGCGGCATATCGTTTACCTAAATGGCGGAATATCAGCAGGCAGCCCGACACGCATGAAGAAGCGGGCAAAAGCTTGAGAGAGATGCTCACGGTAAGGTGACCGCAGGCGTAATCTCTTAGGGCGTTGACGTGCTAGCTCCGTGAGAAGGTCAAAGGGCGTGCTGAAGACGGTGCGGAAGTCAACGATCTGAATCTCGTGCTCAAAGCCCTCCAAGTCACAGGCAGCCAACATGTGATAAGCAGGAACATTCCCACGCCGAATCTCTTCTTTCATCTTAGGCGGCTTGAAGCGGGCATCCATTGCCTCAAGCTCGGATAGGCTCCAATAAGGACAGACAAGAACTAGATCGAGCTTGCGCTGCACCAAGTCGCACGACTGGCTCATAACAATGACGTTATACACGCGCACTTGAGCAGCTATCGTGGGCAGTGGCTCAACGTTCACTTGAGGGCTTAAGGTCATGGGTGTTAAAACTACAGGACAGTTGGAGAAAAGATCACCTTGTTGGAGTTCCTCAGCAGTAATAATCTCATACCATTGGCTTCGGCTGGGCATCTTGAGTTCCCCACATTTTTTTAAATTTCAAGAAGCTCATTGGGCAGCGGCAAAGGTTTTGCCCGACCCAGATATTCTAACTCCAACGCGACTGTGAACTCCTTGACAGGGGGGAGCTGCACCCAGATGTCCTGCTCAATGTCAAGAGGAGAATCTCCTACTGGCTTTTTTCGCTTGGGCATCTTGGGCGTCTTCTTCACTTCTGTAGCCATGATTTCCAT
>JBBISQ010000154.1:0-16104 GCA_037441155.1 Candidatus Fraserbacteria bacterium | reverse complement strand
AGTAGAGTTCTCGCGCTATGACGTCAGCCAAGGGCGCATCGTCTATCGCTATTAGCGATGAGAAACGTGAAGCGCGTCTTGGAACGCTATCACGCCGGGGAACTCTCGGTCTACGAGGTCGCGCGTGAGCTGAAGATTAGTTTACTTCACGCACAATGCCTCGTTAGCCAAACCCAGCCCCACAGCACCTCGAAATGCCCGGAGCAGCACAAATAGCCGCAATCATCTGCACTGAATTTGCGGCCCCGTGCCCACAATATTGGGGTTGTTTCCAGAGACCGTCGTCCCCACACACGTCAGCACCGAGCCCGCATCGGCAACGATGCCCGCAGCTTTGTTGTTCTGCACCCGGCTGTTGACGAGTACCGCCGTAGAGAGGCTCAGCACAAGGCCGTCTTTCGCGTTCTCTGAGATTGTTCCGTTGAAGACGCTGATGGCGGCACGGTTGCTCGCGTCAATACCGCGCCCATTGTTCTGCGACACTGCCGCATCACGCAGGCTCAGCGTCGAGAGCACCAACTGAATCCCTTCAGCATTGTTCCCTGTGATGCCTGTGTTGACTAGGGCCACTGTAGCGCGATCTTGTGCACCCACGCCGCGCCCCTTGTTCCCCGCTACGGAGCCACCACGCATCACCAACGAGCCTTGAATAACCCCGATCCCGTCGTTCTCATTGTTGATGACCCTTGTATCAGCGAGCGCCAGCGTCGAACGATCCGCGGCATCTACGCCCCTAGCTTTGTTCTGAGAGATTTCACTAGCTACGGCGTCGCCTGAGGAATTGCGCAGCTTCAAGCCGTTCGCACCGCTCTTCGTGATGACGCTGCCAAAGAGTGCGACCGTAGACGTCTGCGCGTTGATCCCCTCGCCGCCATTCTCGCTCAGGCGGCACTCGCTCAGGCTGCTCGAGCTGGCATCGAGCCGCACCCCGTCGCCGGGATGACTGAAGATATTCGTCTTAGTCGCGGTGAGAACCGAATCTTTCAGATCAGCGCCGCGCAGGCCATTCCCACTTACCTCGCTCTCGGTGAGGTCTGCTGCGGAGAGATTGAGTAAGAGCCCGTTCTGGCTGTTCTTCGTCACCGTTGTCGTCGAGATCGTCATCGAAGAGCTCTCGCCAGAAATGCCATCGCCCTTGTTTTCGGAGATCAGGCTCCTGGCTCGCAGATCCATGGCGCTCGCCCGAAGCTCAATGCCATCTTCAGGGTGTCCAGAGACTTGAGTGCTTGAGATATTCAGCCCTGATTTTTCTGCATAGATGCCGCGCTTGCCGTTATTGAGCACTTTGCTGTCATTGATGACCCCTGAAGAGTTTTGGAAGTTCATGCCGTCGTCGCCGTTCGTCGCTATAGTGCTTGTGCTCATCGTGAGCGTCGCGTTGATAGCCGTTAAGCCGCGCTTCTTGTTATCTAATATTCGGCTATTCTGGATCTCCGCACTGGAGTCGACTTGAGTGACGCCATCGTCGGGATGGTTCTGCACCAGGCTTCCTGTCATAGTGAGAGTAGACTTCTCATACTCATAGATGCCCTTGGCGCCGTTGTCGGTGATCTGGCTGTCGCTGATCGTCGCTGAAGAATTCTTCATCTCAATCCCGTGATGACTGTTACTAGCAACTTTAGTGCCTGCCATCGCGAGCTTGGAGTTTTCCATGCCAATGCCGCGCTGCTTATTATTTCTGATCTCGCTTTGCTTGACATCAGCTGTGCTGTTCTGTATGAAAACCCCGTCGTCTGGGTGATTCTGGACGAGGCTACCCGTCATGGCCACTGTGGACTGTTCGATCTCATTGATCCCCTTCGCAGACTTATCTATCGTCCCGTTGTCAGTGATGCGACTGTTGGTGATCACCGCTGAAGAAGCTGACTTCATGTCGATGCCGTGGCTCCCGTTATTCGTGACACGGCTTTCTGTCAGGGTAAGGGTGCTGTTTTCGAGAGCAATGCCGCGCTTGGCGTTCGTCTTAATCTCGCTGGTAGAGACGGTCACTGTGCTGTTCTCGACAGAGATCCCATCGTCGGGATGTCCGGAGACGACGGAGTTTTCCGTCAGCAGAAGCGTAGACCTTTCTAGCTCGTTGATGCCCTTAGTGCCGTTATCGCTAATTTGGCTAGTCGCGATCTCTGCTGTCGAAGCAGCGCGCAGCTCGATCCCGTGGCTCTTGTTGTTCAGCACCTTGCTGCCCCTTATAGTGAGCTGAGCGCTCTCTAGAGCGATCCCTCGCTTGCCATTGCTCCTGATCTCGCTTTGGGAGAGAGTCGCTGTGCTGGTCTGCACGAAGAGCCCATCGTCGGGATGGCCAGAAACGCTCGAATTATCGCGCATTTTCAGAGTAGATTTGTCTACTGCATTGATACCCCTGGCCCCGTTATCCCTGATGGCAGTAGTCACAAGATCGGCTTGTGATTGAGCCATCGTGAGGCCAAAGCCGGGGTGCTTCGTCACCGTGCTCGTTATCATCGTGAGCGCTGACGCTTGGAGAGCAACACCGTCGCCTTGATTGTCGCGAATTTCGGTGCTTGTCACAGTCACCGTAGCACCTTTAGAGAAGAACATCCCACCCTTGGGATGACCTGTGATGAGGCTGGCCTCGATTTGCAGCGTCCCGCCCTCAGCGCTGATGCCCACGCCCTTGTTATTTGTAATCTGGGTCTCCTTGATCTCTCCCCTCGCTTGGTTGATGAAGAACACGCCAGTACCGCCGTTATTCGTGACAACCGTCTTCTCTATCACGAGCTGTCCCCTGTCTATGCCGATCCCAGCTGCAGCGTTGTCCGAGATCCTGACGCCTTGCACTTGGATAGAGCCGCTAAAGATCATAATACCATCGGCGCTGTTTTTAGTGATGACAAGATCTCTTAGCAGAATATCCGTTCCCCCACTGATCTCAATACCGCGTGCTCCACCGGTGAGCGTGATCCCCTTGTGTACCGTCCACTTGCGCGCATTGCGAAACGATAGAACATTTTGAGTGCTCTGCGGCGCTCTGATCGTCACAGTGCCTGGTTGCTCTGGCTCCATCGTCACGCGATCCTTGTTCTGTACAACGACGCTCTCTTCATAGACACCTGGTAAGATCACGATCACATCGCCTTCGTTCGAGAGTGAAACAGCTTGCTGGATTGTCTGGCAGAACGTCGGAACGATCTTAGGATTGGCTGTGCGGCATGTCTCTTGCTGTGCGGCTACAGCCAAAGAAAGAACAGCCAGCCCGAGTACTCCCAAGAGCAATCTCTTCATGATCTCCTCCTCAGCTCTTTTCTGTAGCCAGCTATAATACTGCTGCAATTGATCAGATTCAAGTTGCAGAGTACCCGGACGCTCGATTATGCTTAAGAATGATGGCTACGCGTGAAAAAGTCGTACAGATCGCCAAGCGTCTGGAAGAGCACTTTGGCACGCTCAAGTGGCACAGCCACGGCGACCCGCTCGACATCTTAATTCTCACTATTCTCTCCCAGAACACCAACGATCAGAATCGAGATCGAGCCTACCAATCTCTGAAAGAGCGATTCCCGACATACGAGAGCATCGTGCGCGCGCCCACAACAAAAGTCGCCGAGGCGATCAAAGTCGGCGGGCTGCATCACCAAAAAGCCAAGCGCATCCAAGAGATTCTACGCCGCATCAAGCGCGAGCGCGGCGCCTATGATCTGAGCTATCTCAAAGATTTGAGCACCGAAGAAGCCGTGCACGAACTCTTACAGTTTGACGGCGTGGGCAAGAAGACTGCCGGGGTCGTATTGACTTTCAGCCTCAACAAGCCCTACTTCCCCGTAGACACTCATATTCACCGGATCACCCAGAGACTGGGGCTGGTGAAGAAAAACCAAGACCCGCACGACGTGATGAATGAACTCGTCCCTAACAGATTGAAATATCAGCTCCACCTGCACTTGATCTGGCACGGGCGACAGACGTGTAAAGCGAGAAGACCCCTGTGCGAGCAGTGCGTCATCGCCGACTTGTGCCCCTATCCCAAGCGCAGCCGACGGAGCACGGCGTGAAAATCTTCGGGCAGCGGCGCCTCCACGCGCACTCTTTGTTCCGTCGTCGGATGCGCAAACTCAATTGCTGCAGCGTGCAAGAGCATTCTCTCTATGTCCAGCTCGCGACGGAGTCGCTCGTTCAGCTCAGCGTTCCCGTAGAGATCGTCCCCGACGATGGGACACCCGATAGCTGCAAAGTGTGCCCGCACTTGATGGGTCCGGCCCGTGCGCGGATACGCTTCGACGAGCGAGAGCTGTGCGCCACCAAACTCAAAGAGCTCTAAGCGCTTATAATCCGTCTGAGCGTAGATGCCCCCGCGCCTGACCGGAACCATCAGCGCCAACCAGCGCTTCCTGTCCATCGCCTTCTGTAAGTGCACCCGGATCGAGCCGTGCGGACGAATCTCTCCCGCCACGAGCGCCACGTATCTCTTCTCGATCTTCTTGAACTTGAGCTGGCGATTGAGCGCACGCAGGGCATGTTTGGTCTTGGCGAGCACAGCTACGCCTGAAGTCTCTTTGTCGAGCCTATGCACGAAGGCGGGCTGAAAATCCGAGACGCTCCCTGAAGAGCGCAGATATTCGAGAGCAGAGCGCAGCAGCGTTGGCTCACCCAAACGATCCCCGTGCATGAGCACGCCCGCAGGCTTATTCAAGATCAACAGATCGGCGTCCTCGTAGATGATGCGAGGGCACGATTCTTCTCGCGTTGTCAGTGCGCTCATTTGTCGTTATCATTCTGACAGATTTCTCACACAAGTCAAGGGAGGCCCCATGCTACCGAAAGAGACCCTCAAAGAGAGAGTCGCGATCATTACCGGCGGAGGGACAGGGCTGGGCAAGGCAATGGCTTTAGAGTTCGCCCGTCTCGGCGCCAAGATCGTCGTAGCAAGCCGCAAATTAGAGAATCTTCAGCAGACCGTCAGCGAGATCGAAGAGCGCGGCGGACAAGCCCTCGCCGTCCCAACGGACGTGCGCGATCCCGCCCAAGTCGAACAGCTCATCGCCGTCACCAAGGAACGCTTTGGCAAGATAGATATCTTAGTCAATAATGCCGCGGGGAATTTCATCTGCCCCGCCGAAGATCTCTCGGTCAATGGCTGGCGCGCCGTCGTCGGAATTGTGTTAGACGGGACGTTCTACTGCTCTCGTGCCGCAGGCAAGGAGATGATCGCCCAAGGGACCGGGGGCAATATCTTAAATATCATCGCGACGTATGCCTGGACCGGCGGCCCCGGAACAGTCCACTCCGCGTGCGCCAAGGCCGGCGTGCTGGCTCTGACCAAGACGCTCGCTGTCGAGTGGGCTCGATATAAAATTCGCGTGAACGCCATCGCTCCCGGCCCCGTAGAGACCGAGGGCGCTGCCAAAGCCCTCTGGCCTACTCCAGAAGCGAAACAGCTTGTCACAGCGACCGTGCCCCTGGGGCGCTTTGGCCAGCCCATCGAGATCGCACGCGCCGCGGCTTATCTCGTCTCGGATTACGCAGATTTCATCACCGGCGCGACGCTCGTCATAGACGGCGGCCAATGGCTCGGCCACGGACACTATCTCGGCGCCCTCGAACGCCTGACGACCGAAAGGAGCCAATCGTGAGCTACACGACCATTCGATACGAAGTCACAGATGGCGTGGCGACGATCACCCTCAACCGCCCTGAGGTGCTCAACGCTGCCAATCTCCCCATGCTGCGCGAGCTGCACAGCGCGCTAGAAGCCGTGCGCACCGACGCGAGCGTGCGCGCTGTGGTGCTCACGGGGAGCGAGCGAGCGTTCTGTGCCGGGGCCGATCTCTCGAACATGGGCGAGGGGTTCGATCTGAACAATCCTCTGGATGTCCGACGCTGGCTGGTGGAGTTCTTCAACCCGTTGATTGTGAAGATCTTCGATATGGAAAAACCGTGGATCGCTGCCGTGAATGGGGTTGCTGCCGGAGGGGGATGTCAGCTTGCGCTGGCATGCGATCTTATAGTCATAGCCGAAGACGCGTATTTTTGCGAGATCTTTGCGCAGCGCGGGCTGGTCGTAGACTTAGGAGGGCTCTTTTTGCTTCCCAGGCTCGTGGGGCTGCACAAGGCCAAAGAGCTGGCGTTCTTCGCCGAGAAGATTTACGGCCCTCACGCAGTCGAGCTGGGGCTCGCCAATAAATGCGTCCCACAGAGCGAGGTGCTGCACATGGCTCGCACCTGGGCCAAAAGACTCGCCGAAGGTCCAACGGTCGCGCTAGGACTGATGAAGCTGGGCATGAACCGCGGGCTGCAGATGACGCTCCAAGACGTGATGCACTACGAAGCGAACGCTCAAGCCCTAGCCGTGCAAACGCAGGACGTGCGCGAGGGTCTGCAAGCGTTTCTAGAGAAGAGGGCGCCGAAGTTTCAGGGAAAGTAAACTGGAACTTCGTGAGCACGACCCGTACAATAAAACGCTATGAGCGATCTTGTACCAAAAGTCGATAGATCAACGCTTGTGATCTCGACTCTGGGAGATGAGTCGGATGAAAAGGCTTTCTGGCTTTCTAAGACGCCCGCTGAACGTCTTCAGGCTCTGGAATTAATCCGGCAGACGCTCTATGGGTACACCAACCCTACCGCCCGACTTCAAAGAGTTCTTGAGGTTGCTGAACTCTCACACAGTTGAGTATCTGCTCGTGGGTGGATACGCTGTGGGCTATTACGGCTATCCGCGTGCCACAGCCGATATGGACATCTGGGTCGCTCGAACCCCTCAGAACGCAGCCAAGCTCGTCACAGTGCTCAAAGAATTCGGCTTCAACGTTCCAGAGCTTTCGCCAGAGCTATTTCTCAAAGAGAACCAGGTTATCCGCATGGGCGTCCCGCCATTCCGAATAGAGATCGTGACATCGGCTTCCGGGGTGACTTTTGAAGAGTGCTATGCGGCACGAGTTCAGGCTGTGATTGACGATATCGAGGTCAACATGATCAGCCTTGATCATCTGAAAGCCAATAAAAGGGCTACAGGGAGACATAAGGACTTAGACGACCTGGAACACCTACCGTGACGTTTCTAGCAGCTTATACGCAACGACCGCCGCGGCCGCCGCGACCGTGAGCGAGCGCGTCACCCCGAACATGGGCAGCTCGACGATCACATCAGCAAGATCTAAGACTTCAGGAGAGATGCCGCGCGTCTCATGCCCCACGATCAGCGCCGCCGGAGGCTTCACCGCCAACTCCGCATATGAGATGCTCTTGGGATGCTGCTCCACAGCGATGATCGTCTTTCCGTGGGCTTTGAGTTCTCGAATCACTTGAACAGGGTCAGGGCGATATTCCCACGGGACCCATTGCTCAGTGCCCACGGCGGCCTTGTGAATTCTGTGATGGGGCGGGGTGGGCGTCTGCCCGCAGAGATAGACTTTTTCAGCAGCCACAGCGTCGGCGACGCGAAAGAGCGCCCCGACGTTAAACGTGTCTTTCACATCGTCGAGCACGAAGACCAGAGCATGGCGAGGAAGAGCTGCGACCTCCTCAGGGGTGGGGGTGCGCGAGCGGAGTTCACGAGGAAAGAGCTTTTTCATCGCTGAAAGCTCAAAGTTAGACCAGCCATTCGCTTGACTGCCATACGATGTTCTGCGACTCAGCAATCTTTTGGATCCCTGCCCACAACTCCTCAGCAGCACGGTAGATTTCGCTCACGCTGCTCGGCCGAAAGCCCGCCAGCACGATAAGCTGATGCTCGAAGTTTTTGGGCAGAAGGGGGAATCGCCGCACTTCATCCCACACTGTGCCGCCGGTCGTGAAGTACTTATGATTGGCTAAACCAAGCCACATCACTGAAAACCAGAGAAGGCGCCCGGCCCACCAACGCAAATTCTCTTCCTTCTTCTGCTCCCACGCCCCGCGAATCTTCTGCATCAATTCATAAAGATCTTCGGCGATGAGCTGCGCTTGGGCTGCACGAAAGTCTTCGTCCTTGAGGCTCTCAGCGACCTGCTGAGTGCGAGCGAAGAATCCCTCCCGCTCATAGAGCACCATCTGCTGACGATACTGCGCCGCCCAGATGGGCCAGTCTGTGTCGACACTGCCTGCACGACGCAGATAGTTTTCGGCTTGCTCGTAGTTGATCTGGATTTTAGCGCCTGAGCTGTGCACGTATTCGACGTCATGCTCAGCAACAGAAGTATTTGTGACGACTCTTAGCTCGATATCGCTATACGGAGTATCGGCTCGGCGCGCCACCGAACCGTAGAGAGCAATCCCCAGCACAGCGTCGCCGTACTTGGCGAGAACGCGCTGCGCAAGAACGCGAGCCAGAGCGAGACGATCTTCATGGGTCATGGGAGCTTGCTCCGGAGCACCCTCGCTGTGAAGCTCGCTAGATCGCGAAAGAGCCCTTCAATCTGGGCTTCTTTCTCTTCAGGATCGAGCTTCAGATGCGCTTCGATGCGGGCTTCCATCTCGCGCAGCGCTGTGGGGTCAGCCCACGGCTCCACGTGCCGCAAGAGCAGCCTGTGCGCGCCCTTGCGCTCCATCACTTCTAAGCCGTCGAGCATCTGGCGGTGCGGCGTCCCCTCCCAGATCGAGAGGATCATCGCTTCGCGCAGCCAGCGATCCATACTGAACTCAGCTAACGTCCCGATGCCACCGTAGACCTCCATGCCCCACTTGGCCGTCTGCACGGCCAGCTCTGCTGTCCAGTATTTCGCCAAGTGCGCAACCAAGCGAAAGAGATGATACTCCTCAGAATACGGCGGCGTCTGACGCCAGACGCGATCCAAGAGCGTCACGGCCTCCCACGCGAGCGCAAAGGCCATCTCCAATTGCTCAATGCGCTCTGCAAATTGCCGGCGCAACAAGGGGTGCCCGATGATCTCTTTCCCAAATGCTGTGCGCTGCTGCGCAAAGCTCAGCGCATCGGCGAGCACGCGCTGGGTGAGCGCGACACTGCCGATGCTGTTTGCTACTCGTGAGAGATTCAAGACTTCTAAAATGAGATAGACGCCCCATTCGAGCTTGCCCAACAGATAGGCTTCACTCTCGGTGAGTTCGACCTCGCCGGTGGGAACGGATCGCGTCGCGATCTTGTCTTTCAGTCTTCTTATCGTGTAGTTGAGGCCTCCATCTTGGCGATACTTGGGCAGCAGAAAGAGCGCCAGCCCGCGCACAGTCTTCGGAGCGCCTTCGGGGCGAGCGGCGACGACAGCCAACTCGGCTCCGGCGTTGCTCGCAAAATATTTCTCGCCAGTGAGTACCCAACGGTCTCCGGCGAGCTGAGCAAGAGTCTCGACAGCAGCTCCCAAGTCTGAGCCACCCTTCACCTCGGTCATCCATGTCGCGCCTTGCCAGACGGTCTCATCTCTCTTTAATAACTGGGGGAGAAAGCGCGCCTTCACACCCTCAGCCCCGTACTTTTCCAACGGCACCGCCGTCGAGAGCGAGACCGTATAGGGACAGTAGAGCCCCGGATCGTAGAACGACGTCACATAGCCAAACAGATATGACGAGATCAAAGATCTCTCTTCGAAGACGCGCCAGACGATCCCCTCTGTATACCCTCGACGCAGCAGCTTCCAATACGCTGGGGGAAAGAGAATCTCGTCAACGCGCTTGCCGAAGCGATCGAACATTTTCAGCCAGGGCGTGCCCGCGCGATCGACGATCTCAGAGATTGGCTTGCCCTCAGTTTCCCAAAAAGCTTCGTAGGCTCGCAGGGTCTGCTCACACGCGACGGCTCCGAGCTGTCGCGTGACAAACGAGACGGGCGACCGAAGTTCTTCCCAGCTCATAGTGCCTCCCTTCCACCCCACAGATTACGCTATAGCCCCATGAGAGTCAATGCGCTACAATAGCCCACAGCCCATATAGAAAGGAGGCCCTATGCCCAGTCGTCTCCACGCTTTTCAAGAGTTCCGCCAGCGTATGAACGAGAAGATCCTCTCCCGCGAGAATCTGCAGATCAAAAGATTTTTTGCGCTCGACTCCCACGCCTACGCCGACGGCGCCCTCCCCGCCAAGACCAAAGAGCTTCTAGGGCTCGTCGCTTCGATGGTCTTGCGCTGCGACGACTGTATATCGTATCATCTCATTCAGTGCGCCAAGCTCGGCGTCACCGACGAAGAGCTCTTCGAAACGTTTACAATCGCTCTCGTCGTGGGTGGGTCTATCGTCATTCCCCACCTGCGACGAGCCGTCGAGATGCTCGAAGAGATTCGCCAAACCCAACGAGAAGGAGGCCCACTGTGATCACCATCGAAGAATTCAACAAGATCGACCTGCGCGTCGCGACGATCGCAGCAGCCGAGCGCGTCCCCGGTGCCGATAAGCTTTTGAAGCTTCAGATAGACCTAGGCACGGAGCAGCGCCAGCTCGTCGCCGGCATTGCCAAACACTACGCTCCTGAAGAGCTTGTGGGCAAGCAGATCGTCGTGGTGACGAACTTGCAGCCTGCGGTCATCCGCGGGGTCGAGTCTCAAGGGATGCTGCTCGCCGCGAGCACCGACGACCAGGCACAGTTAGCATTGGTGACCATCCAGCGCCCGGTGCCCAACGGCTGCCGCGTCAAATAAAAGAGCGAGTTGACGAATCTGGCGCACCGTCGTAAGATACCCAGAGCAGAGAGACTCTTTTTGAGGAGGTACGACCGTGAGGAGCGGCCTAGTGTTCATCATCGTTCTTATCAGTGTCACAGCTCTTATAGGGTGCGGAGGCCAGAAGGGAACACAAGAGCAGGGAGCACAAGCCCCAACGCCTCCGGCCACACCGCCCCTTCAGTCGAGCACGCCCCCCAGCCCCCCAGCGCCCCCCTCACCCACACCCGTGAGCAAGAACCCAATTGCTATTGTGGAGACGAGCATGGGCACGTTCAAGATCGAGCTCTTCGCCGACAAAGTTCCCAACACCGTGCAGAACTTTATAGATCTAGTTCAGCGCGGTTTTTATAAAGATATGATCTTTCACCGGGTCGTCGCTGGGTTCGTTATACAGACGGGCGACCCCACGGGGACGGGCCGCGGCGGCTCGGAGAAGACAATCAAGTTAGAGATCCACCCAGACCTCAAGCACGACAGCGCGGGTATCGTTGGGATGGCTCGAACGCAAGACCCCGACAGCGCCACCAGCCAATTCTATATCACGCTCGCCCCGACCCCGCAGCTCGACGGCAAGTATGCGGTCTTCGGTAAGGTGATCGAAGGGCTGGATGTCGTCATGGCCATCGGCCAAGTCGAAGTCGGCCCTGATGACCGACCCGTTGTCCCCGTCACACTACAGTCTATCACCATGCAGCAGTGAGCACAGAACCCTCAGGAGGTTTGTATGGAATTCGCCCTCACGCCCGAACAAGAGCTCTTTCGCAAATCGGCCCGCGAGTTCGCTCTCAAAGAGCTTGAGCCCATCGCGACAGACTTAGATCGTGAGCACCGCGTCCCGTTAGATATTTTGAAGAAGCTTGGCTCACTGGGGTACTTGGGCATGACCGTCCCTGAAGAGTACGGCGGCATCGGCGCAGATATGCTGAGCTACGTGCTCGTCATGGAAGAACTCTCGCGCTCGTGCGCCTCAACTTCGACGGCGTTCAGCGTGCAGAATTCCCTGTGCAATACGCTCTTAGTCGAATTTGGCAGCGAGGCGCAGAAGCGCAAGTATCTCCCTGATCTTGCCGTGGGGAAGAAGTTCGGAGCCTTCGCGCTCACCGAACCCGAATCGGGCTCGGACGCCGCGGGCATGAAGACCGTTGCCGTCGCCAAGGGCGATTCTTTCATCCTGAACGGCACCAAGCGCTTCATCACCAGTGCCGGGTTTGCTGATATTTTTTTGGTCTTCGCCCTCACAGATCCAGCGGCGGGCAATAAGGGCGTCAGTTGTTTCATCGTCGAGCGCGGCACGCCCGGCTTCGCCGTGGGCAAAGAAGAAGATAAGCTAGGCATTCGCGGGTCCAGCACCTGCGAGCTCTTCTTTGAGGACTGCCGTGTGCCTAAAGAAAACGTGGTGGGCGAGCTCAACCGCGGCTTCAAAGTCGCCATGGTCACGCTCGATTCCGGGAGGATAGCGATTGCCGCGCAGGCCGTGGGCATCGCCCAAGCAGCCCTCGACGAAGCGATCAAATACGCCAAAGAGCGCAAGGCCTTTGGAAGGCCCATCTCAGAGTTCCAAGCGATCCAGTTTAAGTTGGCCGATATGAAGACCAAAGTCGAGGCCGCGCGGCTGCTCACGTACAAAGCCGCCTGGAAGAAAGACCATAAGCTCGACTATATTATGGACTCTTCGATTGCCAAGCTCTACGCTGCGGAGATCGCCAGCGAGGTCGCCGACCAAGCCCTACAGATCCATGGGGGCTACGGCTACATTCGTGACTACAAAGTCGAGCGCCTCTACAGAGATGCGCGCATCACCAGAATTTATGAGGGCACAAGCGAGATCCAAAAACTCATCATCGCGCGGGAGCTGCTCAAAGATTGAATCACGGAGAGCACAGCAGAGCCACGGATTCCACGGTGATTCAAAGCTTATACCCGATCTTCCTCAGAAACTCCTTGCGCTCGGCGATCTCCCTCTCGCCCTCGATGCCCTTGGTCTTGACCCCGTCGATCACGCCCAAAATCCCGCGTCCTTGCTCAGTCTCCGCGATAATGACTGCGACGGGGTTGGCCGTGGCGCAGTAGATAGTACACACTTCGGGAACGTTTTTGACAACGTTCAGAACGTTGATAGGATAGCTCTCTTTCAGAAAGATCACAAAGCTGTGCCCGGCAGAGAGCGCCAAGGCGTTCTTCTTCGCCAGTTCGATCATCTCTGGGTCGGTGCCGCTCCAGCGCACCAGCGCCGGCCCGGATGACTCACAGAACGCCAGCCCAAATTTAATTTTAGGCACGGCGGTCACCAACGCCTCGTGGATGTCCTCGACGGTCTTGATGAAATGCGACTGCCCCAGAATGAAATTGATCTCATCTGGCTTCTGAATCGTGACGGTCTTGAGCTCCATAGCGATCACCCACACTATATTAGCTGAGCTTTTGGGAAGAGAGCAAGTTTGACTACGCCACATGAGCGATGCTAAAATCTCTTCGCTATGAAACCTCTCAATGGCGTCCATACTCCTCCAGCGCAAGAGCCAAACTGGCTCGACCAAGCCTTGACCTTCATCTACACCGCAGCGCATTGGCTGGGCCAGCTCATCGTCGGCGCTGTCAACGCCCTCGTGCCCGGTTTAGTCTCAGCCGAACTGACCGACCCCATCGGCTATCTCGCTCTGCTGACCATCGTCGTGGTGCTGATCGGCGTCTTCGAGGCGCTGCGAAGACTAGCCTACTGGATCGTTGGGCTGGGGTGGCTGCTCATCGTCGTGAGAGTCGTGATAGAGAAGTTTCAATCTTAAATCTCGCCCCAGTTGGGCCCCATATGGGTCTCGACCTTCAAGGGCACCCGCAGCTGAAACGCTTCTTCCATAGTCTTTTTGATGATCTGAGCCGCCTGCTCGGCGTGTTCAGCATCCGCTTCAAAGATCAATTCGTCGTGAATCTGTAAGAGCATATCGGCCTTGATCTCGCCCGATTTGATCTTCTCATAGACGCGCAACATGGCGAGCTTCATGATGTCGCTCGCGCTCCCTTGCACCGGAAAGTTAATAGCCTCACGTTTCGTCTGAGGGGAAAGCTCGACGAAGTACCGTCGCCGTCCCAGCAGCGTCTCCAAATATCTCTTCTCTTCAGCTTCGCGGACGACGCGCTCCATGTACGCCCGCACCCCTGGGTATTTCTCAAAATAATTTTTTATAAACTTTTCGGCTTCACCGCGCGACAGCCCCGTGCGCTGCGCCAAGCCGTACCCCGTCATCCCGTAGGAGAGCCCAAAGTTGATCATCTTGGCGATGCGGCGCTCCCGCGGCCCTACACTCTCGAGCGGGATATTGAAGATCGTCGCGGCGGTGCGGGCGTGCACGTCCTCGTCGCGCTCGAACGCCCCGATCAGCCCTGAATCTTCAGAGAGATGCGCCAAGACCCTCAACTCGATCTGAGAGTAATCCGCCCCGATGAGCACCCTTCCCGGCGGGGCGACAAACGCCTTTCGAATCTGTCCCCCTAGCTCCGTGCGCACCGGGATATTCTGTAAGTTCGGGTCGGTCGAGCTGAGCCTGCCCGTCACTGTGACGTGCTGTTGAAACGTCGTATGCACCCGGCCCGTCCGGGGATTGATATACTCCGGAAGCCTCTTCACATAGGTGCTCAAGAGCTTTTCAAGCTCTCGATAGGCCAAGAGCTTCTCCGGGAGCGGGTGGAGCCCGGCAAGCTCTTGCAGGACATACGCATCCGTCGAGGGGCCGGTCTTGGTCTTGCGCAGCACGGGCAGCTTCAGCTTCTCAAAGAGCACATACGCGACTTGCTTGGGCGAATTGGGGTTAAAATCTTGCCCGGCCAAGTGAAAGATATCGTGCAAGAGCTGCGTCGCCAGCGTCTCGAGCTCTTTGGCTTGCTCGCGCAAGACCTCTCTGTCTAAGAGAATCCCGTTGAGCTCCATCTCGACGAGCACATTGATCAAGGGCAGCTCGATCTCATAGAACAGTTTCTCGTGGTTTCTGGAGCGCAACTCCGGGAGCATCTTCTCTTTGAGTCTGAGCACGGCCTCAGCGTCGGCAACAGAATAGCGAGCCGCTTGCTCGATGGGGACCATATCCATCCGTTCCGCCCCAAGCTCAGAAAAATCCATCACGCCGTGCCCAAGGTACCGGCGCGCCAGCTCGTTGAGATCCTTGCGACTCTCCGGGTCGAGCAAGTACGCCGCGAGCATCGAGTCGAAAACTATTCTGTTCAGCTCGATGCCGGAGCGCCGCAAAATCTTGGAGTCGTACTTGAGATTCTGCCCGATGATGGGTTTTGTCTCCAGCACAGCTTTCAGTCGCTCGATGACGAGTTCACGAGGAAGCTGCTGGGGCGCGCCTAAATATCCGTGCGCCACGGGGATATAGAAGCCCGCTCCAGGCTCAATCGCTACTGAGATCCCGACAAGCTCAGCGGTCATCGCATCTTCGCTCGTTGTTTCGGTGTCGAGGGAGATCTCTGGAGCGCTCCGCAGCTTCTCCAGCAGCGCGCTGAGCTGGCCCTCTGTGAGAACGATCTCTGTCTGAAGACCTAACCCCCTCGCCCCCTTCCCTAAAGGGAAGGGGGAAGGCTCTCCTCCCGCTTGAGGGGAGGGGGCGGGAGAGAGGTCTTTCAACAAGCTGCGAAACTCTAACTCCTCTAAGAGAGCTTTTAATCTCTCTCCGTCCGGTGGCTGCGCCCGACACTCTTCCAGAGAGATCTCTAGCGGCGGCGGCACCAGCTCCACCAACTCCCGACTCAGCAGGGCTTGCTCTTTGAAGTTTTTTAATCTCTCGCCGAGCTTTTTCGGCTCGATCCTCTCAAGATTCTCGAAGAGCGCATCGAGCGAGCCGAACTCGCTCAACAGTTTCTGTGCCGTCTTTGCGCCAATCCCCGGCACCCCCGGCACATTATCCGAGCTGTCCCCAACGAGCGCGAGAAAATCCCGCACTTGCTCCGGGCGCACGCCCACATACTCTCGCACCCCGTCAGCATCGAGCATCTTTAAGTCTCTCGTCACGTCGCGCCCCGGCTTGAGCACCCGCACGCCGTCCCCAACTAATTGCAAGAGATCTTTATCTCCGCTGACGATCAAGACTTCTAGCCCAGAAGCTTGTGCGAGCGACACCAGTGCCGCGATGATATCGTCGGCCTCGTAGCCTGGCTGCTCCACCCTCTTGAGTCTGAGGGCCTCCGTCAGCTCTTTTATCTTTGGAATCTGCGTCGCCAACGCTTCATCCATCGCTGGACGGTGGGCTTTGTACTGAGCAAATTTCTCGTGCCGATGGGTCGGCCCGCGGCTATCGAAAGCCACGGCGACGTACTGTGACGGGTACTCCCGCAAGAGCATCAAGAGAGTGCGGGCGTAGCCGTAGATCGCGCCGGTGGGCAGACCCGTGCTCGTCTTCAGCTCGCCCATGACGTGAAAGGCCGGATAGATTAAGGAGCTGGCGTCAATGAGCAAGATGCGCTCGGCCATACTGTAAGCATACCCCGATAGCTCAGGGGAGTCAAACCTTTCCCAGCGCACTGCGCGCCTCTAACAGATAGCAGAGCGCCACGGCGAGCGCATCGGCGGCGTCAT
>JBBISQ010000153.1:0-2076 GCA_037441155.1 Candidatus Fraserbacteria bacterium | reverse complement strand
ATATGTTAAGAAGAAGATCGTGCGCGGATGCGGCCCCGTGCCCGTCGGGACAATATGAGGCAAGAACTCGAGGGGATAGGCTGCCCGCGTGTTCTCGGTGATCGAGGCGTCGTCGAATCGGATTATTCGGCTGGGCTCTTCCAAAACAACGTTCTCCACGATCGTGCCGAATCTGTGCACAGCGTGGTAGATCTCCGGCTCGCTCTCGCGGCGCAGCCCGATCACTTTGGCGTAGCAGCCGCCTTCGAAGTTGAAGACGCCTTCGTCGGACCAGCCGTGCTCGTCGTCGCCGATCAAGGGACGGTCAGGGTCGGTGGAGAGCGTCGTCTTGCCCGTGCCGGAAAGCCCAAAGAAGAGTGCCGTCTGGCCGTCGGCGCCCTGATTGGCCGAGCAGTGCATGGGCAGGACGCCCTGGTGGGGCAAGAGATAATTCAAGAGGGTGAAGACGGATTTCTTGATCTCCCCAGCGTAGGGCGTGCCGCCGATCAAGATTATTCTCTGAGTCAAATGAAGCACGATGAACGTCTCGGAGCGTGTGCCGTCGCGCTCCGGCACGGCATGGAACGATGGGGCGCAGATCACGGTGATCTCTGGAGTGTGATGCTTCCGTCGGGATCGGATGAAGAGGTTGCGCGCAAAGAGACTGTGCCACGCATATTCGGTGATGACCCGAATGGGGATGCGATAGCGCGGTGCGGCGCAGACTTCTAGGTCTTGCACGAAGACTCTTCGTGTTCCCAGATAATCACACAGTCGCTCGTAGAGCCCGTCGAACTGCTCTGGGGCCATGGGAGCATTGACCGGGCCCCACCAGACCTTCTCGGCGCTGCTGAGTTCTTTGACGATGAATTTGTCTTGGGGGGAGCGCCCGGTGTGGCGTCCCGTGTAGGCAACGAGCGCACCGTCGTGAGTCAGACGCGCTTCATTCCTCCGAATGGCCTCCTCGTACAAGGCCGGCGGCTCGAGATTCCAGTAGGCTTGCTCGAGCACGCCCTTAAGCTCTGGTGTCGTTCTGGAGCTCACGCAAAACCTCCTCACTCCTGCAAGCTTCGTCGGAGAATTTTTTGATTTTACAAGAAACTGTGAGCGTGTGCATCCTTGGCAAGAGCCTTGACATTTTGCGCAAAATCGTCAAAATACTCCCCACGAGGTGAGTCTTTGTATGAAACGAGTTCTTCTCAGTATCGTCGTGGTGACGCTGGGGTTGTTTTGGCAAGCTCAATTCTCTTCAGTAGAGGCGTGGCTCCAGCCGCCAGACCCGTTTATCGCGCAGGTGATCGAGCAAGTACAAGAAGCTCAACTGCGCGAGCACATCTGTCAGTTGCAGTCCGCCGAGGGCGGGGAGGCGTGCAACGCCCAGGGGTCGCGCTGGGCGTGCGACGGCCCAGCTATTGACCGTGCTGTCGAGTACGGGCGCAAGTATTTTGAAAGTCTTGGCTTGCAAACGAAGCTCGACCCCTACTCGCTCTCCTGTCGGACTGGGCTGTCGTACAACCTCGAGGCCGTCTTGCCGGGCACAGACCCCCAAAGCCCAGAGATTATCTTAATTACAGCACACTTAGACAGTGTGGCACAGGGGGTCAGGTCGAGCCGACTTGCTCCCGGAGCCGACGACAACGCCAGCGGCAGCGCTGGCGTGCTCGAAGCCGCGCGGGTCTTGAGTCAGTATAAGTTCAAGCGATCTATCTACTTTGTGCTCTTCACGGGGGAAGAGCAAGGGCTGGTGGGCAGTCGGGCCTATGCCGGGCGGCTCAAGCGCGAGGGCGCCCAGATTCTGGGCGTTTTCAATATGGACATGATCGGCTACGACAGCGACAACAACGGGGTCTTCGAGATCCAGGCCCCAGACGAAGACTCGTTCCAGCTTGCAGAGCTACTGATCGCGACAGCCAATCACTATAGTCTCTCGCTCGCTCCGGAGGTGCCCACCGAGGCTCCGCCCTGGAGCGATCATGCGTCCTTTGCGCGTCAGGGCTATCCCGCGGTCTTGCTGATAGAAGATACAGAACTGGGCGAGACCGAGGACTTTAATCCGTACTATCACACGACTGGGGATACTTTAGAAGCTGTCAATCT
>JBBISQ010000152.1:0-2448 GCA_037441155.1 Candidatus Fraserbacteria bacterium | reverse complement strand
TCTTGTTGATTGAGGACACAGAACTGGGCGAGACCGAGGACTTTAATCCATACTATCACACGACTGGGGATACGTTAGAAGCGATCAATCTCCCCTACGCGAGGCAGATCGTGCAAGCGCTTGTGGGGACGGTGGCGCAGCTTGCCGAGCCAGCGCAATAACAGTTCAGAGTTCTCAGTGAGACATTTCGCACTGTTCAACTGAAGAACCCAGAACTGTGAACTGTCACGCTGTTTCTGCGGAGGGGGGGACTCGAACCCCCACGGGTTGCCCCACAGGATCCTAAGTCCTGCGCGTCTGCCAGTTCCGCCACCCCCGCACGCCGCGCGTGGGCTGCGCCTTCGCCAGCCTGCGGCCGGCGAAGATGAAGATCAAGCAAAGCTTATCCAGACGAAGCCTGCGGGCGCGCCCGGAGGGACTTGAACCCCCAACCCGCGGCTCCGAAGGCCGCTGCTCTTCCAATTGAGCTACGGGCGCACGCTGAAAATTCTAGGGCATAACCCCTGAGCGTGCAACTTGAACCGCCCTCTTCCCTCAGACGACTCACCGGTGCTATAATCGCGACGGGAGCACACGGATGCATGATGAGATCACATGGATTCGTCAGGTGGCGCAGGGCGACGAAGGAGCGTTCGAGAAACTCTTTCGCTGCTACGCGCCGAGAATCTTTCGCTTCGCCCTGAGCTATCTCAATGACCGCTCTTACGCCGAGGAGGTCGTGCAAGAGACGATGATCGCCGTCTGGAAGAGCGCGAAGAGTTATAAGGAGCAGAGCCAAGTGTCGAGCTGGATCTTAGGGATCGCGCGCAATAAAGCGCTCGATCGCGCGCGGGCGCGCCAGCGCGAGCCAGAACTCTTGCAAGAGAGGCTCGACCGACGGATGTCAATGCGTGCCACACCTGAGCAGATTGTCCGGCGCGAGACCCAGGTCGAGCGCGTGCGCGCAGCTCTAGACCGACTCTCCCCAGAGCACCGCGAAGTGATCATGCTCGCATTCTATAACGATCTGTCGTACTCAGAGATCGCGCAGATTCTAAACTGCCCTGAGGGCACGGTGAAGAGCCGGGTCTACTATGCCAAAGAGCAGCTCAAGAAGATTCTCGGCGCGGGCGGTGAGATTGTATGAGATTTCGCTGTGCTCAAGAGCTGAGAGAACTTCTGCCCTGGTACGCCAACGGCACACTCACCGAAGAAGAGCGCAGGAGAGTTGAGACGCATCTCGCTCGGTGTGAGCGCTGTCGGCGCGAGCTTCGGGAGATTCAGCACATCAAAGAGCTTGTCGCTCTCAGCGTCGAGAGCGTTCCAGAGCCATCAGAAGAGCTTCTCGCTCGGACAGTTGAACGAATTCACTCTCACGAGCGACATACGATAGCCCAGCTCAGTTGGCAGATCTTCGCGCTGGGGTTTTCGCTCGGTGTGCTCTATGAGCGCGGCCGAGTGAAGCTCGAGCCGGAGATCGAAGCCCTGGGCTGGGAGCTGAAACGAAGAAGGAGGTGAACAGAGATGGCGAAGGAAGACTGGGGGCCAGAAGAAGTGGCCCTGATCTTGGACAAAGTAGCCGAGAAGATCCCGGCGCTCTTGAAGGGCTTGCGAGATGCTGTCTACTCCGCAGAGGCCGGCGAGCAGTTTGGTAAGGCCGTCGGGGCTTTCTATAGCGAGCTGATCAAGCAGGGCATCCCTCAAGAGCAAGCGATGGAGATGGCCAAGAACTATATGATCAGTCTGAGAGATTTGGCCAAGCCCAGCTTGAAGCTGGGAGAGAAAGAGGTCGAGAAAGAGCTGAAGAAGGAGTCATAGGCTATGCGGGCGTGGCGCTGGGCCAGAACGGTTCTGTTGGCTCTATGGACAGCAGAGAGCTTGCTCTTGCGGTTGGGCTGGCTGGTGCTCACGCTGAAGTGGAGCAAATACTGGGCAGTCCGGCGCTACGAGCGTGAGCTAAGACGAGCTGGCCTGCCCAGCTCAGTCGTGCGTGAATTAGTCACAGCGTACAACATATCGCTTGGTGACTTGGTGCGAGGAGGCTGGCGACGGGTGCCAAGACGCCGAAAGTAGCTACTATTGATGATTTACGTCTAAACCCTTGACAAACGTAACAGTGTTATGTTACAATGACGCCATCAAAGCTAAAGGAGGTTGCAATGTTCAGCATCTTCGACGAGCTGTGGATCGGGATGGCAGCGAAGGAGAAGCAAGAGCGCCTTGCGCGCGAGGCGGCGTTGCGAGAGCTTTTTGAGGAAGCCAAGGCGCATCGAGAAGAATCGCAGGGTGGGAGGACTTCGTGGATGCAGTTTCTCGCTCTAGCCATCAAAGCCTTCGGCAACAACGGCCAGATGCACTGGAAGCTCTAAATTTTTTTGATTTGCTAAACAAAACAGTGTTATGTTATAATGGGCTCGCGGGGCCGAAGGCCCAAGGAGATCGGTTATGGTTGAAGAAGAGCTGATCAGC
>JBBISQ010000151.1:0-2584 GCA_037441155.1 Candidatus Fraserbacteria bacterium | reverse complement strand
TGAAGAGATCGCTCAAGACGCGCTCGAGCTCATCGAAGTTGAGTATGAGCTGATGCCCTTCGTCATTGACCCTGAAGAAGCCCTTCAGCCCGACGCTCCTAAGATTCATCCCGACGGCAATCTCCTAGGCGGCCAGCCGGAGGTCTATCAGCGGGGCGATCTGGCCCAGGGCTTCGCGCAAGCCGATGTCATCGTAGAGAGAACATTCAGGACGCAATGCGCGCTGCACAACTGCATGGAGACCCACGGCAGCGTCGCCATGTGGGAAGGGGATTCTCTCACAGTGTGGGACTCCACGCAGCACATCTTCGGGGTGCGTGAGGGGCTGGCTCGGCTGCTCGGCTTGCCCCTGCACAGAGTCAGGGTGATCAAAAAATATATGGGCGGGGGCTTTGGCAGCAAGAATAATCTCGGCAAATACACGGTGATTGCGGCGCTGGCGGCGAAGATGACGGGCCGGCCCGTCAAGATCATGCTCGACCGCCATGAGGAGAACCTCGCGGCGGGCAATCGTCCTTCTACAGTGCAGCACTTGAAGATCGGGGCCAAGCGCGACGGCACGCTCACGGCGTTAGAGCTGAGAGCGATCATCTCCGCGGGAGCGTACTGTCTGTGGCCGCCCTCGGTCGGCGGCCCAGCACGCCAGCTCTATGCGTGCCCCAATCTGAAGACGGAACAGTACACGGTCTTCACGAACACTGGGCCGCTCTCGGCGTTTCGCGCTCCTGGCTACGTCGAAGGCACGTTCGCATTGGAGTCTCTGATGGACGAGCTGGCGAGAGAGCTGGAGCTAGACCCTCTCGAGCTGCGCTTAAAAAACTATACTGAGATAGACCAGACGACGGGGAGGCCCTATTCGACCAAGGGCTTGCGCGAAGCCTACGAGCGCGGGGCCAAGCTCTTTGGAAGGAAGTCTCCTTCCCTCAAGGGAAGGGGAAGCGCCCCTCCCACTTTAGGGGAGGGGATGGGGGAGAGGTTCCTGCGGGGCTTCGGCATGGCTTCTCAGATCTGGAGCGGCAACGGCATGCCCCCAGCCTACGCCATCGTCAAGATCAACCCCGACGGCACAGCCATCGTCATTACGGGCACCCAAGACATCGGCACCGGCACCAAGACGGTCTTAGCACAGATCGCCGCGGAAGAGCTGGGCTTCCCCATCGAAAAGATTTCCGTCGAGCTCGGCGACACCCAACTGGGGTTATACGCGCCGCTCAGCGCGGGGAGCATGACCGTTGCCAGCGTTGGCCCTGCCGTGCGTGTCGCCGCTCACGAAGCGCGCCAGCAGTTGCTCGACGTTGCTGCGCAGGTGCTTGAAGTCCCGCGCGAGTCGCTCACGATCTCCCAGGGGCTGCTCAGCAGCTCCGCGCTGCCAAAGCCCGTCGCCGTGCACGAAGTGCTCAAGAATCTTGAGAATTTTATGATCATTGGGCGCGGGGCGCGGGAGCCAAACCCCGAGGACGTCACCGTCAATACCTTTGGCGCTCAGTTTGCCGAAGTCACAGTGGACACCGAGACCGGCGAAGTCAGGGTCGAGAGAATCGTCGCTGTTCACGACTCTGGGCGCGTGATCAACCCCTTGACGCTGTCGAGCCAGATCGAGGGTGGGATCATTCAAGGGCTGGGATATGCGCTCTTCGAGCAGCGCGTCGTAGACAGAAACACGGGCGTCGTTCTCACTGATAATCTCGAGAGCTATAAAGTCCCGACGGCGCTTGACATCCCCGAGATCGTCTTTGAGATGATCAACCGGCCCGATCCCAGAGCGAACAATTTGGGAGCGAAGGGGGTAGGCGAGCCGCCGATCATCCCCACGGCCGCAGCGATCGCTAACGCCGTTGCCAACGCGCTCGGCGTGCGCATCTACGAGCTGCCCATCACGCGCGAGAGAATCCTCAAAGCCCTAGGGAGGAAGTAGAAACTCATGCGCCCCTTTGAACACGTCAACGCACCGGACATAAAGACGGCCATCGCGCTCTTGAGCGAGCCCGCTACCGAAGCTCTCGCCGGTGGCACCGATCTGTTGGGCGAACTCAAAGCGCGCTTGCGCAGCCCCAAACGCTTAGTGAACCTCAAGACCCTCTCCAAGTTGGGCGAGATCAGCTATAGCCCAAGAGCTGGGCTGAAGATCGGTGCGCTCGTGACGCTCTCTGAGATCGAGCGCCATCGCGTCATTCGAGAGAGGTTTTCAATTCTTGCTCAAGCAGCCGCATCAGCGGCAACGCCTCAACTGCGCACCATGGGCACAGTCGGGGGCAATCTCTGCCAAAAACCGAGATGTTGGTACTATCGCAACCGGCTCTTTCCCTGTTGGCTCAAGGGTGGCGAGAAGTGCTTTGCTGAAGACGGAGAGAACAAATATCATGCGATTCTGGGGGCTGATCGCTGTCACGCGGTGCACCAGTCGGATTTGGCTCCGGCACTGATTGCGCTTGACGCTTCTGTTAGAGTCGTCGGGCCCGATCTCGACGGGGAGATCTCGCTCGAAGAGCTGTATACAAAGCCCACAGCAAGCCGCCGCCAGATGACCATCTTAGGGCCGGGTGAGCTTATCGCTGAGGTGCATGTGCCCGCCCCCACAGAGGGC
>JBBISQ010000150.1:0-2797 GCA_037441155.1 Candidatus Fraserbacteria bacterium | reverse complement strand
GCATAGCTACTTCGAGCCCAAGGCTCGCGTGGTCTTTTCAAACGCTGTGATCATATCGGCGACGCTCATCGAGCCGAGCCACTTGCCACGAATGATCCCGTCCTCGTCAATGAAGAAGCTCGTGGGAAGCCCCGTCAGCTCGTAGAGCACGAAGATCTTTCCGTTCGTGTCCAGTAAATTTGTGTAGGTGATCCCGTATTGGTCGAGAAACTCTTGCACGATTGTAGGGTGATCGTTCCAGTTAATGCCGATGACGTGGATCTTTTCGCCGTATTGGGTGAAGAACTCTTGGAGATCAGGCATCTCCTTGCGGCAGGGGGGGCACGAGCTCGCCCAGAAATTCAAGAGCACGGGTTTGCCGCGCAGCGCGCTCAGCTTCACGCTCTGGCCGTTGAAGTCTTGCAGCTCAAAATCTGGGGCACGAAAGCCCAACGCCGGACGCTCCTCGTCGAAGTGCAGCTCAGCCTCTCTGTCGAGAAACGCCCCTTGTCTGAATTTGAGGACGAATTCATTGACTTGATCCTCGCGGCGCAGGGCGCCGGGGGTCTGTGGGCCGGGATTATAAAAAAAGTACGAGTAGGTGATCAGCCCCATCCATCCTAGCCCCGCCAGAACGACTAGAGCGACGAACAACCTCTTCGCCATTGCAGAGAGATTATATACAGCGTGCTGCTCTCTCACAAGTGACCCCGGTGTAGGGGCACGTTGACGTCGGCTCGATAATATCTTATTATAGCGTTCTTATGCGGGTGAAGATAATCTTCTTCGACATGGACGGCACGCTCGTCTGGGTGCCGGGGAGCGGGCAAGCTGACTGGTTCGCCCGGCAGCTCGAAGAGTTGGGAATACGGCCGGATCATGAGCAGCTTGCTCAGGCGTATCAGCGTGCGCAGGAGCGGTGGCAGCGCGAGATCCGCCCGCGCTTGGGGTTCAGCACCGAGTCTTTTGTCGAATGGAATCGCTTGATTTTGGGGGAGCTGGGGCTGGATGGCGAGCTTAGCCGGATCGCCGCGGAGATCCAAAGCTATTGGGAGACCCCTGCGGATGAGCTCTTCCCTGAGGTGCCGGGGGAGCTGGAGAAGCTGCGTCGGCGCGGGATCGCGCTGGGGATCGTCTCGCACCGACCGATAGTCGGGATCGAGCGCTCTTTGGAGAAGCATGGGCTGAAAGAGTTCTTCCGCTGGCGGGCCAGCCCCGACTCGACCGGGATCGCTCATGGGAAGCTCGATCGGGCGTTTTGGGCTGCTCTTCTTCGGCAGGCAGGCGCAGCCCCGCATGAAGCGATGCACGTCGGCGACGACTTCGAGACGGATATTCGTGGGGCGCGGCGCGCCGGCTTGCACGCCGTCTGGATCGAGCGCCCGCACTTGAAAGATCAATTCTTCCCTGGGCGATTGGGGGTTGGAGCCCCCCAGGGGGTGCCCCCTGAGGAGCACCCCTGCGCGCGCGTGCGAGACCTGCGCGAATTGACTGATCTGATCGAATAATTTTTCACTTCCCACATCCCCACTTGACAAGCTCCCCTCCATAGTGTATACTTAAGGCGCGATCTATATAGATCGAAACTATACTATACTAAAAGGAGGAAAAATATGAAATTCAGCGCATCTCTTGTGAGACGCGCGACGTTCGTCGCATTGTTGGTCCTCGGTTCGGTCGTCCTGTCGGCTCTGGGGCAGCCGGGAGCCCCTAAAGACTCAAAAAATATACTCTCTGACGGCTCCAGCACCGTCGCCCCCGTCACCAAAGCCATGGCCGAAGAATTTAAGAAAGTCCGCCCGGATATCAACGTCACGGTAGCCGTCAGCGGCACCTCAGGGGGCTTTCGACGCTTTGTCACCGGCGAGACCGACATCAGCAACGCCTCCCGGGCGATCAAACAGTCCGAGATCGAGACCGCGCCCAAACACGGCGTCGAGTATATTGAGCTCTTAGTCGCGCTCGACGGCCTGACCGTCGCCGTCAGCACGAAGACCAGAATCTTCGGCAACGCTCCCATCTGCCTGACCGTCGGCGAGCTTGAACTGCTCTGGGCCAAAGAAGCCGAAAAATACATCACCAGATGGAATCAGGTCCGCAGCACGCTCGCCAACGCTGAGATCACGCTCTCCGGCGCGGCCGAAACTTCAGGGACGTTCGACTTCTTCACCTCGGCCATTACCGGCAAAGAGGGCGACACCAGACAAGACTACTTCGGCACCGAAGAAGATCAACTCTTAGCCCAACAGACCGGTGCCAATCCCTTCGCGCTCACCTACTTCGGCTTTAACTTCTTTGTGAATAACACGCAGCTGGTGCAGGCCGTCGCGATTGACCCGCGCCGCGAGCTGATCAGCACGCCCGAAAGCGTTCTGAAAGAGATCAACGCGCGCCGGGCTAAGAACGGCAAAAAGCCCCTGGAGAACAAAGGCGGGGAGTGCAAGGGCATCTTACCCACTGTAGACACGATCCTGGGGTTCGTCTATCAGCCGTTGAGCCGCCCGCTCTTCATCTACGTCAATAAAAAGAGCGGCGAGCGCCCCGCTGTGGACGAGTTCATCAACTTCTATCTCGCTGAAGAGCGCCTGGGCAATCAGCAATTTATGCTCAATAAAGCCGGCTATCTCCCTGTGCCGCGCGACGTGCGCGAGGAAGCTCGCACGTGTTGGGCCAAGCGCATCACTGGCACGGCCTTCGCCGGCAACTACAGCGGCCTGTCGCTCACGGATATCCGCAACAAGTACAAGGAGCACTGCAAGTAAGCACAACCCCGAACGCCGAGCCTCCTAGGGAGACCCCGACCCTAGGAGGCTCGGCC
>JBBISQ010000149.1:0-2833 GCA_037441155.1 Candidatus Fraserbacteria bacterium | reverse complement strand
TCGAAGTCTTCGTCCAGACGGAGCCGACCGATCCCACCAAGCTTCCCGTTCCCGATGGAGATCCTCGCGATCTGGAGGGCTGGACGAAGGTGGGAACGCTGACAGTCGCGCTGGGCAGCTATCAACTCTACTCCGTGCCCGTCAGCGGGGTAGCAGCCTCGGCGTTCTACAATATCGCGTTACGGCTTGTCGAAGAGATGCCCGACGGCAACGTTATCGTTGCGTGGCTAAAGCTGCGGGCGTAACCGGCACACACGGTAGACAAGGGGCGGAGCAGGCGCTTCGCCCCTGGTTTCTTTCTACCCTTTCACGAGATTTTTCACCAAGAAGAGCAGATTCGCTGGGCGCTCCGCAAGCCTTCTCATAAAGTACGGATACCAATGCGTCCCATACGAGACGTAGACGCGCACTCGATACCCCTGCTGAGCTAGCTGGAGCTGCAGGTCTCTTCGAATGCCGTAGAGCATCTGAAACTCAAAGCGATCTTTCGGGATTTTGCGCTCCTGTACATAGTCTATGGTCCAGCGGATGATCTTCTCGTCGTGCGTGGCAATGGCTGAGTAGACTCCCTTCTCTTGCGCACGCGGGCTGAAGAGCATCGCTAAGAGCTTCAGATAATTAGCGTCCACGTCGCGTTTGCTGGGGAAGGCGATACTGGCTGGCTCCTGATAGGCCCCTTTACAGAGCCGCACCTTGGCCCCCCACTCGATCACTCTCTCGAGATCGCGCGCGCTCCGCCGCAGATAGGATTGAATGACAACCCCAACGTTATCAAAGCCATCACGGCGCAGTCTCTCGTAGATGTCGAGCGTCCGATCAGTGTAGGCTGAGCTCTCCATGTCAATGCAGACGAAGTTGTTGTGCGCCCGCGCACGCTCTAAGATTCGGCGCATGTTCTGCAAACACAGCTCGAAGCTGATGTCCAGCCCCATCTGAGTGAGCTTGAGCGAGACCTCAGACTGAACCTTCGTCTGAGCGATCGTGTCGAGAATCGTGAGATACTCGTCTGCGGCGGCCATCGCTTCGCGTTCGTTCGTCGTGTTTTCCCCCAAGTGATCGAGCGTCGCCAAGATATTTTTCGAGTTGAGCTCGCGCACGACAGCTATGGCTTCTTCGAGGCGTTCCCCGGCGATGAAGCGCCGCGCGGCCCTCTGGGCAAAACGATACTTGGAGAACGCTGACTGGAGCGCGCCATTTCGAGACAGCCTCAAGAGTAAGGCTCGCATCATCTTCTCAATCCCCGAGGGTATTGTAACGTACCAGACAGCCAGCGCGCAAAAGAAGACAGATGTCAATCGCTCGTGTATCTAAAAGCTCGAACTGGCATCTCACAGGTGCTCCGACGCAGCGTGTTCTGCGCGCTATCATACGAGCGGTGACTGTCTATGAAGCGCTTGGTTCTGGGTATTGCGCTCGCGCTCTGCGCGCTCTACCAGATGGCACGCCACAGTTGGCTTGTCCGCCGTGGCAAGCGATTCTACTATATCAAGCTGACTTAGACCTCTCCCCCGCCCCCTTCTCTTAAGGGAAGGGGGCCAGGGGGGGTAGGTCGGGAGAGAGCAGGGATGAGAGGGAGTCAGTGCGCAATAATGAAATCCGAAAACCCCACAGATTTCGTTGGTGTGATCCGGAAAAACGGCGTGGTATAGCGGAGTAGAACTTGGGTCTGAGCATTCTCTCCAGCGGTGAAGACCGCGCGCAGGACTAATTCTGGGTCTGGCCCGAGAAACGCCTTGAAGAACGGGTCCTTGAACGTCGCGAACTTGAGCGTCGCTTTCACCACATAGACGGTGTATTCTCGCCGCCCCAGTTTCGTCTCAAGAGGGATCTTATCGGTGCCGATCACTTCTGCACGTGCCCGCGCAAAGGGCTCTTCGCCCCAGCGCAACAGCTCGTGATAGAAGACGTTGAACTCGTAGACTTGGCCAACTTTGAGGGGCTTGCTGTAGAGATGGTAGACCCAATCTGAGATGGTCATCGCTTGACCCGGCCAGGGAATGGTCGCAGTGAAAATGCCCTCATAGCTGGGGAGGACGATCTCCATCTGGCTGGCATCTACGGGCTTATAGTAGCCATCTCCCGTATAGTCTGGACGGTTAGGATCGAGAAAGTCATATTTTATAGTGAAGCGCGCCTCACGCAGCGTGAAGTTTGCATTAAGAAAGTTGTGCCAGTCAATGGTGATGACGTTGCCCGCCTTGACCTCCACCACCTGATGAAATCTCAGCCCTTCGACCCCTTGGGTGATTCGATCTGTACTCGTCGTTACCCCGTTGAGGTCTTCGTAGCGCACCCAGCGGGGATAGGGGTCTTGCACATCCGTCAGCCCGTCGTCGTCGGTGTCGGCCTTGAGGGGGTTGGTGAAATAAACAAAGTACTCTTCCCCATCGAGGAGTCCATCGCCGTCGGTGTCGGGTTTATTGGGATCTGTGCCCAGGATCTTCTCTTGGGCGTCGGTGAGGCCATCGTTGTCGGAGTCTTGGGCGAACAACGCGGAGGGCATAAAACCGACGAGCAGCAGCACAAGCAGTGCTGTTACTACGAGTGAGCGCATAGAGTATCTCCTCCCTTATGAGTCTTTCTGAAAGTGTGTGATCAGGGCTAGAAGCCCAGGGAAGACGAAGACCGTCACGACGAACGCGTAGAAGACGGCTATGCCGACTAAGAGCCCAAAGTCGCGATTCCACGTGATCGTGCTGAGCATAAGCACAAAGAACGCCGACGCTGTGGTGAAGAACGCGGCAAAGAGCGCCTCGCCGGTGCGCGCCGTCGCACGGACGAGATCTCGCTCCTCACGGAAGCGTTGCATCAAGTGAATGGCGTAGTCCACTCC
>JBBISQ010000148.1:0-3949 GCA_037441155.1 Candidatus Fraserbacteria bacterium | reverse complement strand
TTCGCTGCGCGCACCCAGTGCGGGTCGAAGTCAGCCTCATAGAGATCGAGCAGCGCCATCGCGAGAAACGCATAGTCTTCAAGATATGCGTTGAGCTTCGCTTGACCATCTGTATAGCAGCGCTTGAGCGTGCCGCCGTGGTACAAGTGTGTCAGGCAGAAGTGCGCTGCGTTTCTGGCTGTTTCGAGATATTTTTCATCCCCCAAGATCTGATATGCCCGCGCGAAGGCGGAAATCATCAGGCCGTTCCAGGCGGCGATGATCTTCTCGTCGCGGCTGGGGTGTGCTCGACGTGCACGGGCTTCGAAGAGCTTCGCGTGCACGCGCGCCAGCCAGCCCTCACACGCCGACGGCGTCATCCCCACACGAGCCGCGAACTCCTCAAGAGCATAGGGCTGAGAGAGCACGCTCGTGCCGTTCGCACAATTTCCAGACTCTGTAACGTCAAAGTATTCACATGCCCGTGCACCTTCGTCAGGGCCGAGCACGGCCTTGATCTCTTGGGGTGTCCAGACGTAGAACGCCCCTTCGCTGTCGGGGCTATCAGCGTCTTGGGACGCGAAAAAACCGCCTTCGGGGTGTGTCATCTCCCGTACGATATAGGCGAGCGTCTCTTCCACAATCCGACGATAGAGAGAATTTCGTGTCGCCTGATACGCTTCGAGATACGTCCAGACCAGGAGCGCGTTATCGTAGAGCATCTTCTCAAAGTGTGGGATCACCCAGTGGGCGTCTACACAGTAGCGATGGAACCCGCCGCCCAGCTGATCGTAGATGCCCCCGCGCGCCATCCGTTCTAGAGAGAGCTCGACCATCGAGAGCGCATCAGGATCTTTGGTGCGATGCCAGTATCGTAGTAACAAGCTGAGCTCGAGGCTGTGGGGGAACTTTGGGGCGCCGCCGAATCCGCCGTGCTCGCGATCGAAGCTGTGCAGCGACGCCAGATACGCCCCCTGCAAAAGATTTGGGGTGAGCAAGCCTGCGCTGGACTTGGGCTGGTGTAGTGCGCCAAGATACTGCGTCAGGCGATCAGCTTGCTCGACGATCTTCTCGCGCTCTTTATGATAGAGCTCGATGATAGCCCTCAGCACGGTGAGCAAGCCCGGTCGGCCCCAGCGGTCTTGGGGGGGAAAGTACGTGCCACCGTAGAACGGCTTCAAATCTGGGGTGAGAAAGACTGTCAAGGGCCAGCCGCCTTGGCCCGTCAGCACTTGCACAGCCGTCATATAGATCTCGTCGAGGTCGGGGCGCTCCTCACGGTCAACTTTGATGCTGACAAAATGCTCATTGAGATCCTGGGCGATCTCCGGGTTCTCGAAGGACTCGCGCTCCATCACGTGGCACCAGTGGCATGCCGAATAGCCAATTGACAGAAAGATGGGCTTTCCTTCGCGTTGGGCTTTGTGGAAGGCCTCTTCGCCCCAGGGGTACCAGTCAACGGGGTTATAGGCGTGCTGGAGCAGATAGGGGCTGGTCTCGTGGATGAGACGATTTGGCGTCTTGGCCATGGTGTTCACTCTTTCTTGTTTCTGTGGAGCGAGCGGGGCAGGGATTTCTCCTGCCCCGCGCTTTCAGCTAGTAGCGGCGAGATGGTCCGCGTCCCGAGCTGCCGCCGCGCGGATTGCGCTTGCGCGCGCACTCGCGGCAGTAGACCGGCCGGTCGGAGCTGGGCTGGAACGGGAGTTCCGTGATCGCTACGCCACAGCTGGCACATTTTAGCCCCAGATGCGAGACGTCGTACATCTTCCGTTGCCCAAAGGCCATAGAGCTCACCCCCTCGAGTATAGTTGGGGGCGAAATGGGCTCTCTGGCTTGGTCGCATGGGGAGAGTCTGATGCGAGTCGGGCCCTGGGTTCATTTCGTCCCTCAAAGACAACGATAACAGATTCTCAGCAGACGCGCAAGCGCGACCGATGTCGGCGCCACCAGAGCCACCCCACCGTAAAGATTCCCAGCCCGTCCACAAGCCAATCGAGAATATCTGCGCTCCGCCCCGGCACCCACATCTGATGGATCTCATCGGAGAGCCCATAGAGCCAGCAGAGTGCCAGCACACCCCAGAGCTGTCGTCTCGTTGGGGGAGAGAACGCTTGCAGCCCTAAGAGAGCGAGCAGGCCGTACTCCACGAAGTGATAGGCTCTATCGGCGCCAGAAAGCTCGATGAACGGCACCCCTGGAGGGAGAGGGCTGTCGGAGAGCCAGAAGATCACCCCAGCATAGCTGAGAAAGAGCGCCCACCACACGAGAGTTCGGAGTTCCAAGGTTGACAGTTCCAAGTTCAACAGCTCAAACTGTCCACCGGGGAACTGCCGAACTCAGAACTGTTGTATGGTCGGAGAGGCGGGATTTGAACCCGCGACCTCACGGTCCCGAACCGTGCGCGCTGAACCAGGCTGCGCCACTCTCCGGGGGTTCGCGAAATTATATTCAGAAGATAGGGCCTTGCGCAACTGGACCTAACCCCAACCCCTTCCCTCAAGGGAAGGGGCTGGGGGAGAGATTGGGGAACTCTCAGCGCAATGGCACAAACCGCGCGCTGCCTCCACCACGCGGGATGATCGTCAACACGACACGAGCGTCATCGGGAAGCTCGCTCACCAGCTTGTTCCAGTCTTCTAGGCTCTTGATGGGCTGACGATTGATCTCTATGACGAGATCGCCCACCTGCAGCCCGGCCCAAAACGCCCGACTCCCCGGCTGCACTTCGGCAACCACGACGCCCTCGGCTGTGCTGGGAAGATTAAGCTGCCGCGCGATCTCTGGGGTGACGGCTTGGACTTTCAGCCCGAACTTTTCGATCCCTTGCCCTTGAGGGATGGGCTGATTGGGCACGCTCAGCGGGCCCATCAGGGCTTGCTCGCTGGGGCGCTCACCGAGCGTGATCTCGACCGTCTGGCGGGTCCCGTTGCGCAAGATCTCCACCTGCACTTTCGAGCCCACCGGACGGTACATGATCTCCTGCTGAAGCTCAGATACTCTCTTGACGGGCTTGCCGTCCACGCTGAGCACGATATCGCCCCGCTGCAAGATCCCATACGATGGGCCATCGGGTCGCACGTCAGCGATCAAGACCCCCGACTCAGGCTCGACCCCAAACTGTTGCGCGATCTCGTCAGTGAGCTCTTGGATGACCACGCCGAGCCACGCACGGCTCACCTTGCCCGTCGCGAGCAAGCTGGGCAGCACCCGCAGGGCTGCATTGATCGGGATCGCGAAGTTGATCCCCTCGGCATTCACAGCGATCGCCGTATTGATGCCGATGACCCGTCCTAGGGCGTCGAGCAGCGGGCCGCCGGAGTTGCCCGGATTGATCGCAGCATCTGTTTGGATCATGTCTTGAAAAGTCCCGGAGCCATCGGGCTTGGGAAAATCGCGATGGAGGGCACTGATGATCCCGGCTGTGACGGTGTGCTCGAACCCCAAGGGGTTTCCAATGGCGATGGCCCAGTCGCCGATCTCGACCTTGTCCGAATCCCCAAGCTCAACGGTAGGCAGCTCGTGCGCCTTGGGATCTTTGGGGCGCACCACGGCAACATCCAAGAACGAATCACCGCCGACGAGCTCCCCCTCGATGCTGCGCCCGTCAGGGAAGGTAATGCGGATGCTCGTTGCCCCCTGGACGACGTGATTGTTGGTAATGATGATCTTCTGTCCCAGGAATTCAGTGACAAAGCCGCTGCCCAAGGAGCGCTCCAGGCCGCGCTCTGGGCCGAAGGGGTGGCCAAAGAAGCGTCGCCAGAAGGGGTCATCAAAGAACTCGTCGAAGGGGCTGCGTATCGAGCTTTGCTTGATCACCTCGAGCTGGACGACGGCGGGGCCGGCCTTGCGAATAGCAGTCTTGACGGCGTTCTGCCCCGCAGCGATGATCAATTGCTCGATCTGCTCTTTTGTGAATTGCGCGAAGAGATCGGTGCTTGGCGCTTGAGGCGTCGTCGCTTGAGCGAGGATG
>JBBISQ010000147.1:0-4641 GCA_037441155.1 Candidatus Fraserbacteria bacterium | reverse complement strand
TGCCTTCGCTCACAATACCCACGGCGACTACCTCCACGCGGTGGACTGCGACCCCGACGCGGTCCCCTACCTTCTCCTCAACTGCTTGCTGGATCCTCTCCGCGGTGTCGAGGACATTGCGGCCGAGGGGCAGCTCCGCGCGAATGAAGACATATAACCCCTTGCCGGTGTTCTCCAAAGCGACCCGGTAGCGCCGCAACCCGAACTCGTAAGCGAGAATCCGCTCGATGTAGGAGCGAATGGCAAAGAGCGAGATTTGTACAGGCCCGCGCGGGCTTTCGTGCTGGATGCGCTGCCAGCGCCGCCGCGTCTGCAAGAGCTGTGCCAAGAAATAGACCCCTATCAGAAAGAAGAGCAGGGCGACGACATCAAGAAGCACGATCCCCCACGTGTTTTTGATGAATGCTAGAAAGAACTCCCACACTCTCTCAGTGGGGGCAGTCGCTACCCCAAACGCTATCCACAGCAGCCCTGCCGTCCCAGCCCAGCACACAAGAAACGCGCCGGCGTATAAAATCTCCACGACGTAATCTACAGTCTGCTTCACGGCTCCTCCTTCGCACGCTGCTCCCTCGCTCGCACCCTGTCGCCGGTGTCAAGCTCATGCACATAGACATCCACGGCCGAAACGCGCAAGCCGGTCATCCCCTCGATCTCTTGCTTCACCTTCGCTTGGACTTTTCGCGCCACTTCATGAATGGGATAGCCGTAGCGTATAACGGCTTTGAGCCGAATCCGAATGGATTGGTCTTCTGAGAGCTGCGCCGCGACGCCCCGGCGCTTCTCCCCGGAGAGCAGCGCGGCTAAACCGTCGGCCACCGTGCCCTTCAGGCCGCTCAGCCCTTCCACCTCCTGAGCGGCAATGCTCGCGATCGAGCTGATGACTTCTTCCGCAATCGAGACGTGCCCCCGCCGCGCCAGACGCTGTGCGGCTTTGCGCTCATTGGCCATAATCCTCAGCGATTGACGCGCTCCACATACTGCCCGGTGCGCGTGTCCACTTTGACCCAGTCCCCAACATTAATGAAGAGCGGGACTTTCAGCTCGAGCCCGGTTTCGAGCACCGCGGGCTTCATCACGTTGCTCACGGTGTCGCCCCGCACGCCGGGATCGGTCTTCGTGACCTGGAGCTCGACCGTGAGCGGCATCTCGACCTTCACGAACGAGCCCTCATAGAAGAGCCCGGAGACCTCCATGTTCTCTTTCAGATAGGGCTTGACATCGGCAACTTGCTCTTCGGTGAGCGTATACTGATCGAACGTCTCCATGTCCATGAACGTGTAGAGGTTCCCGCTGCTGTAGAGATACTGCATCGGGCGCTCATCGAGATGGACGATCTTCACCGGTGCGGAATCGAAGAAGTTCTGGGGAATGACTTTTCCGGTCTTGATGTGCCTCAGACGGCACTGCGCCACGGGGCGCCCCTGCGCCTTCTTCACGTGCGCGTACTCTTCGATAATCCAAAGTTCCCCTTCGTATTCGATCACTTTGCCCTTGCCCAGATCACTGACGCCCATAGCTCAACCTCCCTTTTCTGCAACGATTTCAGTCTCAGCCCTCTTCTCGGTGAATCGGATGATCCATAGCGTCGCTTCATATAAGACGATCAGCGGAATCGCCATAGTCATCATGGTAAAGGGGTCTTGGGTTGGGGTGAGGACCGCGCCCAAGACGAGCGCTAATACTATAGCGTACTTGCGCTTCTCCCGCAAGAACTTGTGCGAGATCAGGCCGATCTTAGCAAGCAGAAAGAGCACAACGGGCAGCTCAAAAGAGACCCCAAACCCCAGCATCAGCCAGAGAATGAACGAGATGTAGTTATCGAAGGTGAACGCCGCTTGGAGATAATTCCCCCCTAGTTCGATCAGAAATCTGATGGCGATGGGCACGACGAAGAAGAGACACCCAAACGCACCCACATAGAACAATCCCGCGCCTGCGAGAAACCCGTACCGCGCATATTTTTTCTCGTGGGGGAAGAGCGCCGGCACGATAAATTGCCAGATCTGATAGAGAACAAAGGGCGCGCCGATCAACAGCCCGACGAAGAGGGCAAGCTTAATGTAGCCGAAGAAGACTTCCGTCGGGCGGATGAAGATCAAGCTGCCGCCCTGGAAGAGAAAGCGTCGGCAGTCAAAAGCGAGCTGGGACCAGCGATCTTCGGGCATCTGCAAGGCGGTGGGGTCAATAAGCAGCGAGCGGCACGATTCGAGCAGTCTCAAGAGTTCCGAGCGCGAGCCGCTGAGGGCGCGCAGCGGCCCTGTGAGAAAGGCCATGATCTGCTCGCGGAAGATATACGCGATGATCGCGATAGAGAGCACGACAAGCAGCGAGTAGATCACGCGGACGCGCAGCTCGTCCAAGTGCTCGATCAAGCTCATTTGATTTGGGTCCTTCCTGGCCATAGCAAGCGAATGTGTGTGCGAACTCATCCGCATTATACGGGGCGTATCTGAGAAAGGCAAACGGCTCGTCGCGAGAGAGTCCTAGCTCCGGGCAGAGAATTCTAGAGATTTTTCATTAAATCCTCTACTGGAACACCGTTATGTTGCGCGACATCTTTCAAAACATCTTGCAAGTGGCCAATGGGTATATCTCTGCCATGATGTACGACAATCACAATATTATGCTCTCGGCCAGCAATATATTTGCGCATCTTGAGGTGGCTTCCTCGCTGGTGAATTTGTTGATATCCAAGATGTTCTAAGAGAGCGATCAATCGCTCAACGCGGATGCGCGGCCACTTCAGGGACATGAGCCTTCACGGTGAGCGCAATTTGGATGGGTTTCTTTGCTGAAGTCTCCTCTTCAAAATAGAGCGCCACCGCTTCCTTGATGTTCACGAGCAATGTGTCAAGAGTCTCAGCAAAGGTATAGATGCTATGGCGTTTAGCACGGGCACACCAAGCTTCTCCATCCCAATAGGCTTCTACCTCGACTTTCATAGGTTCCCTTCAACTCCCTTGCATTATACGGAGGGTAGTGGAGAAAGGCAAACGGCTCGTCGGGCTTGGATCACAGAGCAGCGCTGTTCAATCGCTCGTACATCTTCTGCAAAAACTTTTGCCTGTCTTCGACCTTGATAATATCAGACCGCGCGTGCATCACAATGTGCAGCGCAAACGGCGATGGCGACGGGCTCACAAAGCCCTCAAGTTCAATCTGTCCCGACCGAATCTCGTCGAGAATCTTTTGCGCGTTCTCAATGTCCATCGCGTCCTCCATCACTTCTCTATACGTTTCCGTCAGAATGGGGAAATACTCGTCCATGCGCTCGACGGCGTTCTGTAAAATAGACGCTTTCAGCTGCTGGCGGCCCACGGACTTGCGCTGCCCCCTGTAGCTTCTCAAAATCATCAAAGCTCTCGTGGCGCAGTGGCGAAATCTTCTTCGGAGAATCTCGGTATCGCGCAGCGCGTCGCGCAGCACTTCTCGCAAGTCTCGCTCTTTGAGAAGATCAAACGCTTCCATCACTTTGACCGAGCCCTCATACGCGAGATAGAAGCCGTGATCGGTGACAGCGATCTCGATGTCTTTATCCTCCCGGCGGGCGATCAGATACGCCAGCGCCCGGCTGAGCGCATCGTTCACCCGACGCCCAAAGAGCGCATGGAAGATCACGATCGTCTTGAGCCCCTCGTGATAGAACTCTATGAGCAATTTGCGCCGATGGGGCAGTCGAGAGAATCGGTGCTGTTCCGCAAAATATCGGTAGAGCGACTCGACCCCGCGCGCGTCAAGCTGTAACTCTGTGCGAATATACTCTTTGATCTCGCTGGGGGAGGCCCCGCGCGCAAAGAACTCATAGAGCGCCGAGCGAAACTCTTGAATCTCCAGAGCCAACTCGAAGCTCAACGGGAGCATCTCTGAGAACCAGCTGGGTACCGTAGCACGTTCTTCTTGAGCGGACTCGACTTGGATGGTCATCCCGCGCGAGAACTTAAATTTATAAGTTTCTCCCCCGAGCACGAACGTGTCGTGCCTGCGCAGCATCTCTAAAAAGCCCTCTTCAATCTGGCCGATGCGCTTGTTCCCGGCTTTGACGATAATATACGACTCATCGGGGATTGTTCCGACATTGGTCATGTACAAGGCGCGAGCGAGTCGCCCGCGCGTGCGAATCTCGCCCGTCTCTCTATCATGGTAGATCTTCGCGTAGACGTGACGGTCTTCTAGGTCCGTGTACTCGCCAGCTAAATATTCTAGGACGTTATCGAAGTGCTCGCGGCTCAGCTCAGAAAAGTTGTAGCTGCGCGTGACCAGCTCATAGAGTTCTTCAGCGTATGTCGGCCCATCGAGCAGAATGCCAAAGATCTGCTGGGCTAACACATCGAGACAATTCGTGGGGATATGCAGTTTTTCTAATTTGTGATCGAGGGCGCTGCGCATCATCACGGCGCATTCGACCAAGTCATCTTGATCGGTGACGACCATGCGCCCTTTGATCGTGTCGTGCAGCTTGTGCCCAGAGCGCCCGACTCTCTGCAGCGCGCGCGTCACGCTCTTGGGCGAGCCGAGCAAGATCACCAAATCTATATATCCAATGTCGATGCCCAGCTCCAAGCTCGTGCTGGAGACGACGACTTTGAGTTCCCCGTTCTTCAAGCGTCTCTCGATATCCAATCGCAGCTCTTTGCTGAG
>JBBISQ010000146.1:0-4817 GCA_037441155.1 Candidatus Fraserbacteria bacterium | reverse complement strand
GCCTTTTGGGAGCCCCGCACCTTGCCCAAAAACTCAACACCGATTTGCTCTGACTTCTGGATTCTCTTGCTACACCATCACAGATAAGCTCCATGGCATGGCAACGACAGTATCACAACAAGGTCATCAACTCCCCCTGGGAAAGGGACAGAGTACCCTTCTCTTCTCCAGTAATCTCTATTACTATCGAGGGGAAGTAGACTCGTACACGAGGGTGATACACTGTGCGTTCTCGAGTCATTCTGATATTCTCTGTGATCGGGATGATCGCGCTCTTGTGGTACATAGGATTCTATCGTCATCCTGAGCGGCCTCCAACAGTAAATCAGACGCTTGCTCCGCCTCAAGAGCCCGTCGTGCCTCACACAGTAGCCTTGGCCGCACCATCAGCTCCATCGCCGAAGACTGCGCCATGCCCGCGCGAACAGACTGATAACGGCATGCTCCGCTTGAGCGTGCGTTCGATTTGGACGACCACAGAGATCGGGCGCTGGAGGTCAGCCCTTGAGCATCGCTTTGTGGTCGTCGAGGTCTTTTTCGAGGCGATTACTGACTTTCAGCTGGCAAGCTCAGCCGTGCTCTGGGCAGAAGAGCCCGACGGCACCGAGCGTACCCGCAGCGTGGCGACCGGTGCGCTGGCAAACCCCCTGCTGTCGCTCAGCCCCTCGCGCGGCGAGGGCGTCGGCGGACAGATCGCCTTCGAGATACTTACGCAGACGCGCGAACTCACCCTGCACTACGACCCGCTCCTCGCGCGTCGGCTCACTCTCTGCCTGAGCGTGCCGTGAATCTCAGTCCGGAGCCTTCTGAGCTCCAGCAGAGTACCCCCACGCCGCGCCCCAGCCGGCCGAGATGGGGATGACACCGAAGAGCACAATCGGCCTAAGAAAGTCTACAATTTGCTGAGCCTGCGGCGTTTGACTCAGGGCACGGAGCGCCCAATCAGATGCGAAAAACGCCACCGCCCCACTCAAACTTGCTCCCACCAGCGCAAACACGACGTTCCCTCGGACTTTCTGGAAGCTCCCTGTGATGCTCACCCCAACCGTCGCCCCGATGGGGATTCCAGGCAGATAGCCAAAGAGCATCGCTCCGGCTAAGCACGCCAAATCAGCCCACGGCCCTGGGGCGGTAGTCGCTCGACAGATGCCGTAAGCCGCCAACCCGCCCCCGACGCCGCCGACGAGCGCGCCGACCGAGCCGCCCAGCACCAACTGGCCAAAGTGCACAGCCGGCGGCTCGTCTTGGGCCTGCACGACAAGAGCACTTCCTGCAACGAGAGCAACGATCACTGCAATGAAGCGCATATTCCCTCCTTATTCTTCTTGGCGAATATTTCCAGTGCGGCACGCACGCCCGCCCCCAGCTCGAACGTATGCCCCAACTTGTGCAGTACCAGCTCCAAGGCTGCTATTGCCCCAATGGCGTCCCTCGCACTGATCCCCCCAATGTGCCCGATGCGCAAGATCTTCCCCTTCAAGTGATCTTGCCCACCTGAAATCTTTATCTGAAACTCTTTTCGGAGCGTCTCGAGGATCTCTTTGCTGCTGAAGCCCGCAGGGACATAGACAGCAGTGCAAACCGGCCCTGGCCGCTCGCTGAAGAGTCGTAAGTTCATAGCGTGCACAGCTGCTCGCGTCGCTTGAGCATAGAGCTCCGTGCGCGCTATGAGATTCTCAGGGCCCTCTTCGAGAATCATATCGAGCGCCTCATCGAGCGCCATGATGAGGGAGATCGCTGGGGTGAATGGGGTGAAATAGAGATTCTTTCGGGCACTTTGGAAATCCCAATAGTATTTGGGAAGATCGGATCTTGCGACGCGCTGCCATGCCCGCTCGCTCACGCTCACAAACGCCAGCCCCGGCGGAACCATCAGCGATTTCTGCGAACCCGCGACAACGCAGTCCACACCCCATCGATCGGGCTCGCACGGGACGACCCCCAACCCGCTGATCGCGTCCACCACCAAGAGCACATCGCGCGCGTTGGTAATCTTGGCAATCCCTTCGATATCATAGACCGTGCCCGTCGAGGTCTCCGAGAGCTGCGTGAAGACGGCGCTCGCTCGGGGATGCGCGTCAAGGGCTTGGGCGATCTGTTCGGGGCGCACCGCCTTGCCCCACTCGATCTGAATAACGTGATGCTGCACACCGAATGCGTGACAGATCTCGCGCCACCGCTGCCCAAATTTTCCGCCCTCAACGACGATCACCTCGTCCTTGGTGCTGAGGAGATTCGCGACGCACGCCTCCATCGCCCCCGTGCCCGAGGACGTAAAGTAGAGAATTGTGTTCTCCGTGCGAAAGATTCTCTTGAGCTTGGTGTCTACTCTCCGTAAGAGCTCGGCGAACTCCTCCCCACGGTGATAGAGCATCTCTTGACTTTCAGCCAAGGCGACACGGCGCGGGACGTTGACCGGGCCAGGGACAAGCAAAAAATCACGCTGTGCCATAGAGCCTCCTTTGCTCCCTCACGGAGAGGGTGTAAAAGACTCTATCATAAAGCTGGGGATCGCTGCAACTTGCCCCACAGAGCTCCTCCGGCTATAATCGAACATCCCACGAGATACCTTGAACGCTGAAAGAGTGAATTTGAGAGAGAGAAGAGCGACGCATCTGCGATCCGACGCTTGGGTGCTCCTGTGGAGCGTTCTCGTTGCTGCCCTCGTGTTCGTGAGCGCACCCTCGCTCTCGCAGAGTGAACATATCTCGCCAACCGATACGCACCCTGCACGCCAATCGTTTGAGGGCTCACAGGCCAAGCTTGATCCGTTCTTGCAGCTGCTGTCAAACCGCGTGCGGCGCGAGCCCCACTTGAATCTGATGCGCTTCGCTCATATAGCTGCAGTCTACAGCCCTTCATCTTCTTTGCCCCTCAGTGCCCAAGAGCAAGAACAAGGGACAGAGGTGGGCGTCCTCATCAAGACGAAGGGGCCTCGGCCGACGCTTGCCGGATTGCCCCTACGCCCTCTGGCTCCCAATCTCTTCAGCGCCCGCGTTACTCCAACCGAACTGAGAGAACTCACCCGGCTCCCCGAAGTCGTCTTCATTGAAGCCGATTATCGCGTGGAGGCGCACATTGACCAGAGCGTTCCCGCTGTGGGCGGGCGCTTCTTGCATGAGACAAATCCTCGCGCTACCGGCCAAGGGGTCATCGTCGGCTTCGTCGATACGGGTATTGACTGGACGCATCGGGATTTTCGCGTAGATCGTGATGGCGACGGCTTCGAAGAATCTTCGCGGATTCTCTGGCTGTGGGATCAGACGGAGACAGGGTTCTTCGGCAGCCCGCGAAAAGTCCCATTCGGCACCGAATACACTCGCGAAGAGATCGAGGCCGCCCTGCGCACTCAGAGCGGGCTTGTCAACGAGCGCGATGAATCCGGCCACGGCACTCACGTCGCAGGGATCGCTGTTGGCGACGGCTCAACTTCTGGTGGGACCTTTATAGGCATGGCCCCCAATGCTGAGATGATCTTTGTCAAGACGAGCTATTTCACGACGGACATCGTCGAAGCTGTGCGGTACGTGTTTGACAAGGCCGAATGGCTGGGCAAGCCCGCCGTCGTCAATCTGAGTCTGGGCGGACACTTCGGGCCGCACGACGGTACCAGTCTCTTCGAGCAGAGCTTAGAGGCTTTCGTGGAGCGTCCCGGCCGAGCCCTCGTCGCCTCCGCGGGAAACGAGGGCGATCAGAACGTTCATATTGGGGGGCAGTTGCGCCCGCGAGAAGCGTTCACCTTCACGTTTGTCCCCACCGAAGAGACAGCATACGTGAGCATTTGGTATTCGGGCTCAGCCAATTTTACGGTCTCGGTGACATCACCGGGGATCAAGGGGCCGTCTCAGACAATATTAGCGTTACGCGGCCAAGGCGAGTTTCAGAACACCCCCGACGGCTCGGTCGAGATTGACAATTCCGGCGGGGGGATTGACCCGCGCAACAGGGACCGAGCAATCGCGATCTCCCTCGAAGAAGTTCAACCGGGCTCACCGTGGTCTATCACGCTGACTGACCAAGGGGGCACAGGGGGGAGATTCGATGCCTGGCCGGGACTCGCAACCATGGGCTACTTCCCCCAAGGCGACTCGTTCTCTACCATCACCGAGCCGGCGACCGCGAGGAAGGTCATCGCTGTTGGGGCGTACACGACGAAGATCTTTTGGCAGGGAGCCGACGGCGAGCCCCACAGATTCACAGACGCCCAGAGCGAGGGGCAGCTCGCAACATTTTCAGCGCGTGGGCCGACCCGCGACGGACGCATGAAGCCCGATTTGACTGCCCCAGGGACGGCGATCGTCTCGGCGCTCGCGAGAGATTCTGAACTCTCTCGCAACGAGAAGCTCGTGTTGCCCGGAAGAGCATACGCGGCCATGCAGGGGACGTCTATGGCCGCGCCGCACGTCGCTGGAGCCGTCGCTCTGCTCTTGCAGGCCCAGCCCCACCTGAGCGCCCAAGAGATTCTCGGTACTCTCACACGGACGGCGCTCCAAGATGCGTTCACCACGAGCGGTCCGGCGACGGCATGGGGGGCGGGCAAGCTCCAGGCCGACCGAGGCTTCGAGACGCTGGGGCTGCAGCTCACTGCAGACCGCCCGGCGCTCAAGCTCGGCCCCAACCCCGCTTCCCAGTCTGTGACGTTCTTCTACTCAACTCTGGGGACCCCCGCCGCCGTCGAACTGAAGATCTTCGATCTTGTCGGCAGACCTGTCTACTCTCAGGCGCTCTCTCCCCAGAGCCAACGGTTTCAATGGGCCCTGCGCGATGCCTTGGGCAAGCCGCTCTCGCCGGGACTGTATCTCGCCATTGTGATAGCC
>JBBISQ010000145.1:0-5356 GCA_037441155.1 Candidatus Fraserbacteria bacterium | reverse complement strand
GGGGGCACAGTGACGCTCGAAGCGCAGACATGTGCGCTCGAATTCGACAGCGGAACCTCACTGGTGCAGATCAGATTTCCTGAGAGCTTTGTGAACTCTTTGGGCATCGATGTCAAGCAAGCCCAGTTTGATCCCACCACATTAAGTTTCGTACAACCACGCACTACATATCTGCGCGGAGTGCGTCTCCAAGACCCAGAAAAAGACCCGTTGCCTACTGATCCCAAAGACCCGCGCATCTTCGATCAAGATGCCGATGGCAAACCCGGCATGACTCTGCAAGTGAGCGTCATAGGTCTATTTAACGCTGAGATCTATATCATTCAGCGGGACTGGAACAGCCTTCGCGGGCGGCTTACGTCGAGCACGACGCTCGACGGCTTAGTCGAGTGGGGGTCAGAACAAGTGATTCTTGGTGCAACCAATCCTATATTTCTTAACAACAATCCGACGTTCCCCGACCCCAATCTCAATAACAGCTTCTTTCGTTCGACGCGAGTCAATAATGGGACGTCGTGTGAGCAGATCCGCGGGCAGCGCGACCGCCTCTTCGCGCGTTGATTTACTTTCCTGCCCTGCGTGCGCGGCGTGGCTTCTTTGTGTCTTCTGAAATCTCTTTGAGACATTCAGCGAACTCTCGTAATCGCTGATCTACTAAGTAGTTGATCGTGCCCTCGGGGAATTTCCCGTTGCGCTCACGCTCCCCCGCCGGTACCCCCGTCAAAATCTCTATGCCCTCGTCTATGGTGCTCACTGCCCAGATGTGAAACTTCTTCGCGTGCACCGCTTCGACCACGTCCTCGCGAAGCATTAAGTTTTGCGCATTGCTCTTAGGGATAAGCACCCCCTGCTCCCCCGTCAGCCCCTTCACCCGACAGACGTCAAAGAAGCCCTCGATCTTCTCGTTCACTCCACCAATGGCCTGCACCTCCCCGTGTTGGTTGACCGACCCCGTCACGGCGATCCCTTGCTTGATAGGCACCCCCGACAGCGCCGACAGCAGCGCATAGAGCTCTGTAGACGAGGCGCTGTCGCCCTCAACGCCCTCGTAGCTCTGCTCAAACACTAACTTGGCCGTGAGCGTCAGGGGCTTGTCCTGCGCGTATTTTTGAGCCAAGTACCCACTGAGAATTAAGACGCCCTTGGAGTGAATCGGCCCGCCCAGCTCGACCTCTCTTTCGATATCTATAATGCCCTCGCGCCCCGGCCCTACGCTCGCCGTGATCCGACTGGGCTTGCCAAACGTATAATCTCCTAGACTGATCACCGACAGTCCGTTGACCTGCCCTACGGCCGTGCCGGCGGTGTCAATGAGCAGTGTACCCCGCGCGATCATCTCTTGGATGCGCTCTTGAATCAGATTAGAGCGATAGATCTTCTCCTCGAGCGCTTTCTGCACGTGGCGCGCACTGATGTGCGAAGCGCTCTCTTGCAGTGCCCAGTAGCTCGCCTCTCTGATGACATCGGCGATGGCGCCGAAGTGCGTCGAGAGCTTTTGTTGGTCTTCAGCTAGGCGCAAGGCGTGTTCTAAGAGCTTGGCGACCGCTCCGCTATCTAGATGCTTGAGATGCTCTTTCTGGCAGAACGTGCAGAGGAATTTGAGAAAGTCTTGGATATTCTCTGGCGAAGCGTCCATGCGCGTATCGAAGTCGGCTTTGACTTTGAAGAGCTCGGGAAACTCTTCGTCGTAAGCGTGTAAGAGATAGTAAAAGAGCGGCGGCCCGACGAGCACGACCTTCACGTCGAGGGGGATGGGCTGGGGGCGCAGGCTCTTGGTCGCGATAAACCCCAAGCGCTCGCCTAGCTCTTCGATGAAGATCTCGCGGCTGCGCAGGGCGCGCTTCAGCCCGTCCCAGCTCATCAGATTTCTTAAGACGTCTTCCACAGGAAGGACGAGATACCCCCCGTTGGCCCGGTGGAGCGAGCCGGCTTTAATCATAGTGAAATCTGTATAGAGCGCGCCCAATTGCGTCTCTTTTTCGATGCGCCCAAACAGATTGTGATAGACGGGATTGAGCTCGACAACGACGGGGGCTCCCTGCTGCTTGCTGTTGTCCACCAGGACGTTCACGGAGTATTTGCGAAAAGGCAGCTCCTTGGCCCACGGGGGGACCTCGCCCTCGGGCTTCTGTTCCCCTTTGAAGAGCTCGATGTTCTCGAGAATATCTTTCTGCATCGCGTTGAGATGTTCCAACACTTCGGGGAGCTCGCGATACTTGTCGCGCAGGTCGTCCATCAGGCCGCCGACCATGTAGAGGGTCACTTGTTGGTCGAGCTCGTGGAGCTTCTCTTGAGCGGTTTTTTCGAGCGTGCGGATCTCCTTCATAGCGACTTTGAGGTCTTCTTGGAGGGCGTCGCGACGGCGCTGGAGGTCTTCTCGGGCGGCTTGGGGCAGAGCTTGGAACTCGGCATCGCTCAAGGGGCGCCCGCCGAGCACGGGCAGAATTAAGATCCCAAAGGGCGCGGCTTGGAGCATGAAGCCCGCTTGGGAGGCGCGCTCCTGCACCCGAGCGATCACGGCTTCGCGCTGCTTCGTAAGTGCCTTCATGATCTCGTCGCGCCGGGCGCTGTACTCCTCGCTCTCGAAGACCTTGGGGAGTTCTCTCCGCACGTGATCGATGAGATTCTTGATATCTTGGGCGAACTGCGATCCCCAGCCGGTGGGCAGGCGCAGCGCCTTGGGTTGATAGGGGTCCTCGAAGTTATTGACGTAGCACCAATCGGGAGGCGTGGGTTTTTGGCGGGCGAGCTCTTCTAAGAACGACTTGACCGCGGTCATCTTGCCGATCCCGGGTGGGCCGGCAACATAAATATTGAAGCCCAGCTCGTGGATGCCCAGTCCAAACTGCAGCGCCGAGACGGCGCGCTTCTGCCCAATGATCCCCTCCAAAGGGGGGATCTTCTCCGTCGACTCGATCCCAAACTCTTTTGGATCGAACGTGCGTCGCAGCTGCTCTGGGGCAAGTTCATGAATCATTCGAAGTCACTCCATAAAGCGTGTTGGCTTCAAGTACGCCGTAATGATACGGGGAGATACGATAGTGACGCAACTGTGCAGCTTATATCTCGAGCTGATGCTCACGAAAACTAAAACAGCCGTGTTTGCCAACGATGAGATGATCGAGAATTCGGATATCTACGGTGCGGGCGGCTTCGGCTATAGCGCAAGTGAGGCGCTGGTCTTCTGGAGACGGTTCGGGATGGCCGCTGGGATGGTTGTGCACCAAGATCAAGCCAACGGCGTGATGGGCCAGAGCTGCCTCGATAATTCTTCGGGGATAGACGACGGCGTGATCTACGGTGCCTTCGTGAATGACTTCGTGCTCGATGACTTCGTTCTTGGTGTTGAGATAGATGACCATAAACGCTTCGTGGGGGAGGCCAGCGAGTTTGGCGCGAGCGAGGTCTACGACGGCTTGGGGGGAGGAGAGCGGGTCCTTGCGTTTCATCCGTTTTGCAAGATAAGTTACGCACAGTTCTTTGACAAGTCGGATGAGTGTGGCCGAGATGGGGCCCAGCCCTGCAGCCTCTTCGAGTTCACGCTAACTGGCATCCAGGACGCCGGCGAGCCCGCCGAAGTGATCCAACAGGGCTTTGGCGATGGGTTTCACATCCTTGCGGGAAAGGGCGTATGTGAGCAAAAGTTCAAGCAGTTCGTAGTCGTGGAGTCCTTCGGCTCCGACTTTCTGGAATTTCTCTCCCAGGCGCTGGTGGTGGCCAAAATAGTGGGGCTCGTTGGTCATATAGAATCATGCCGACCCGTTGTTGAGATTGTGGCTATTGTTTCGTCAATGGCTTGGCGGACTGCCCTTTGAGCTTCTTCAGAGCCCGCACAGCAGAGTTGATCAAACAACTCTGCCAGTCTCTGCCGCTTATGAGCCGCTGGCTCTGTAGAAATCCTCCATTGAAGAAAGTATAGCAGACGAGCCCAGAGCCAGTCAAGTAGGGTCACCCCCAACTTCACCGCCCGCTCTCGGGTGTAGACCAAACACACCGCGACCAGCTCCCGGAACTGCCGCCACCACACCCGGCTGCTCACGGCATCCCCATACTTGCGCTTGAGCACTGAGATCACCGTCTCCACCAGGCTGCGCCGATGGTAGAGATGAGCGTCCATGCGGGCATTGGCTGCCACATCTGAGGGCGCAAACTCCCGGTGCTTGATCAGGGGGCGCTTCCCCCAGGAGCGCAGCTTGCTCCGATGGGTCTGGTCATCTCCGTAAGCTTTGGCCCAATCTGGGTGTCGTGCGTGCGGGTGGTCGTCACGTGGAGGTCCAGCACGGTCTGCGCTCGCGTATCCACCAACAACGTGGTCTTGAGCGCCCGCAGCTTCAGCTTGATCCGTTGGGTGTAGTAGCGACTGGCATAGGACCGATCCCAGCCGCTACCATCCACTGCGGCGACCCCATCCCCTGGGAGCAGGGAAGCACTGAGCCGTTGCAGCACATGCCACACCACTGCCCCCAGACGCTGGAAGGCCTTTTGGACCGTGGTGAAGTGCGGTAGCTTCTTTAAGCCCAAGGCCTTGCGGATGCGGGGCATCTCAGAAAGCCAATCGATCAGCTCTCGGTAAGGGGTGCCCAGTTTGATCTTCAAGCAATACAGGGTGATCAACTGGGGCTGGGTGAAGGTGTGCTTGGAGAACTTGGAGGAGTAGTGCGGCACCTGCTGGCTTGCCAGGCGCATACAGAGTTCAGTAAACTTCAGGAGCTGGGAGGAGTTCTTCATCGTGGGTCACCGTCCTATGATAGGCGGTGACCCCTCCCAGCTCAAGGATTTCTACAAAGCCTGCTAAGTAGATAAATGCGCCTGTCAGAATGATCAGACTTACAGTTGGGCTGAAGATGCTGAACCAGCGCACCTCCTGGCCTCTTAGCATAAGCACCCACTCAGTCGCTTCCATACCCACAACTAGGAGAAGAAGTAGCATCCCAAGGATTAACAGCCCTCTAGATGTTTTTGTCCTCACAATTTGTATTTTACCTCCTAGAATCCGGGAAGTCAAAAAGAAGGTAACCGTCCTTGATATAAAGATTTGTTAGCAGCGCCATCCCTCTGAAGAGCTAGCAGAGTAGGCAGTAGCTGTGGTTGCTGCGTCACGCCCGGCACGGCCAGCCCTATCATCAATACCGCCACCAGCCCGACTGCTGAACAGATCAGCTTGAACTTCTGAGTGAACATGAGCATCTCCTCCTTCTTGTGGTGGTTTAGTTAGATCTGCTCTGACTCCTGCCTTCTGATCTCTCTCCTGTCCTGGCTTCCAGGGGGAAGGTCGTGTACAATCAAGCCAAGAGAGGAGGACCAGCTATGCCCCTAGCTCTCCAAGAGTTGATGAAACTGATTGAGAACTGTGGTT
>JBBISQ010000144.1:0-5912 GCA_037441155.1 Candidatus Fraserbacteria bacterium | reverse complement strand
AGAAGAAAGCACCGAGAGAGAGATTTTTATACGCTTGATGAATGACATACCAAAGACTGACTAAGATCATAGCGTGGAGCATGAGCTTTCATTAGAATGCTCTATCCACCCCACGTGGGGTGGAATGATAACTCATAAGTATCAGGAGGTTTTTATGCGCAACAACGTCAAGCTGTGGCTGGCGAGCATTGTCATAGCAGTGCTCTTGGTCGGTGGAGCGTACGGTGTCGGCTCGTTGGTCGGGCAGGCGGGCGCGCAGCCCGCTCCAGCTCAAACAGACCCGATGGAGCGGATCGCCGCGGCTTTGGAGCGCATCGCAACCGCGATGGAGAAGTCCGCAAGCAGCCCCATGAGCGGGATGATGGGCGGCATGATGCAGGGCATGGGCCAGATGGACATGATGGGCACCATGGCGAAGATGATGGAACAATGTCAAGAGATGATGCAAGGGATGCAGGGCATGATGGGCACCCCCATGGCTGGGCGCGCGCCAGCTGGGCAACCTACGCCCACTCCATCTGCACCGGCACAGACGGCAGCTCCCACAGAGGCTGATTTGGCTCGCACCTCCCAAGGCGCCGGCATCACCGTCACTGTGACGTTCATGAATCCGCTGCTCACGCCTGAAGAGACGGCGGGCAAACTCGTCTTCAAGGTGGCACTGGACACGCACACGGGAGATCTCTCGCAGCTCGATCTGACGAAGCTGGCGGTGCTGCGCACCAGTGAGGGCGCTGTCGTGAACCAAGGGTTCACGTGGGAGCCTCTCAGCGAGTCGAGTCATCACCGATTGGGCTTGTTGAAGCTGGAGGCGACCTTCCAGGGCGCGCCATTGATCACGAAGGACACGAAATATATCGAGCTGGAGTTGCAAGAGATTGGCGTCCCCTCTCGGCTCTTCAAGTGGGAAGGGGGGTATCTCACTTCATCGCAAGGATAGGACCTGCGACGGCGTTGGGACAGGAGAGTGAGCTCTGTCAGAGCACAAGGTCAAAGAGCAGCGGCCTCCGCGCGGCCGGCGCTGAACAAAACGCGTTGAGGATGATGAGCGGGATAGCGACGCTCGCAGCCGCGGTCATGACGGTCACAGCTTGCGGAAGGTCTCATGAAGAGGTACCGGCTACACGTACTAGTCTGCTGCACGGAAGGCTGCTGCGGCGCTCGCGGCGGCCCAGATATCTTTGAAGCGTTTCTGCAAGAGCTGGCTCGCCGTGGTCTGGACGATGTGCTCCTCTCCAAAACGCTCTGCTCGGGTGCCTGTCCCAAGCGAGGCGCAACCGTCATCGTCCACCCGGACGGCCTGTGGTACGAGGTCGCTCACCCCAGCGAGGTCGTAGAAATCGTGGCTCACCATCTGATCCAGGGAGAGCCCGTCCAGCGGCTGCTCTTTCCAGAGATCACTGTCATCCAGCGCAAAGAAAGGGAGGACGATAGTCGATGGACATCAAATGGATAGTCGCCCTAGCGGTGGCATTGGTGCTCGGGGTTTACGTGTTGGTGGCTCCCGGTCGAGGGCCGCAGGCGGAGCTGGTCATCGCGCAAGGCGCGGCCAATCAGATTGCTGTTGTCAGCGTGAGTTCAGGGAAGTTGACGATCGCATCGGCAGGGCCAGCGGTGCACGGCGTTGGCGTCTTGCCCGATGGGAAGACGGCCTATGCTGCGAGCTTCGGCAGCAACGAGATCACCGTGGTCGATCTCACAATGAAAAAGACGATCGCGAAGATCGACGTCGGCGGCAAAGCGCATCACATCACCGTCTGTCCCCACGGCAAGCACGTCTTCGTGCCCGTTGGCGAGACAAACTCCGTAGCCGTGATCGATCCCGCTTCTCATACTGTCATCACCCAGATCGGCGTTGGGTCATCCCCCAGCTATACCGCCTTGACCCCCGATGAAAAACTCTACGTCACCAACATGGGGGATAACACCGTTTCCGTTATTGATACCACGCAGCTGAAAGTGATCGCGACCGTAGACGTGGGGAAGAGCCCCGATCACATAGCTGTGACTCCTGACGGGCGATTCGTCTACGTCACGAACAGAGATGACAACAGCGTGAGCGTGATAGACCCAAGCACTCAGAGGGTCGTCACGACGATACCGGTAGGCAAGGGGCCACATGGGATCGCGGCAACCGAAAAATATGTATACGTGGGCAACCGTGGGGAGACGACCCTCTCAGTCATTGACATAGCGACGAGCCAAGTCGTGCGAACGGTGGAGCTGGGCACAAGCCCGGAGCACCTCACGGCCTCTGGGAAATATCTCTATATCGGAAGCAACGCTGACAAGAGCATTGTCGTCCTCGACACGGCGACGAACCGCGTCCTGAAGAGGATCAAGGTTGGCTCGGAGGTCCATCAGATTACAGTGATTGGGGCGCCCACACCGATGGAGCACCACCACGCGAGCGGCGCTGTGACTGCGGAGCCGACGCTTCCCCTAGAGTATCTCACCCGCACGAGTACAGGAGCTGGCATCGACGTGCGGGTTGTCTTTCTCACCCCGCTTCTACAGCCAGAAGCACGTCAAGAATCTCTCCGCTTCAAAGTCACTCTGGACACGCACAGCGGCGATCTCATGGGGTACGATCTCACCAAGCTGGTGACCCTGCGCACAGCGGCAGGGGCCCTCGTGCAAGAGGGCTTCACGTGGGAGCCGGAATCAGAGTCTTCACATCATCGCAGCGGTGTTTTGGAGCTGGCAAACGAGCAAGACGGGAAGCTGCTCTTCGACCAAAACACGGAATACATTGAGCTGGAGTTTAAGGAGATCGGCATTCCCTCACGGGTATTCCGTTGGGAGTTCACGGGCGAAGTTGGACCCGGTGATCGAAATGGCTCTGAAGGAGCTGAAAGCGAAAGGGCAATGTTAACTGCCCGCTACGCTGAACACGCACGAAGGGAATTCTGAAAGGGGGTGAGACGCCATGGCAGAACAAGCCCGAGATCCCGTGTGCGGGATGGCCATTGACAAAGAAAAAGCAGCGATCAAAGCGGAGTATCAGGGGCAGACCTACTATTTCTGCTCTCGGGTCTGTAAGGACAAGTTTGAAAAGAACCCGGAGCAGTATGCCCACACGAGCAGTCATGAACACCGCCACGGTGCCTAGCCATTCCCCCCGCAGGGGATAAGTTAGCATGACGGCAATCCCTGCTACTGATGAAAGTCAGAATAGAGCCTGATATGAATCATTGCCTTGAGCGGGAAATACCGGCTATGATCTTGACATGCAACAGCTACGAGTGAGCCGACGAGCATTCTTGAAAGCCGCGGCAGCCGCAGGAGCAGCTGTCACTGCGTGGCAGTACTGGCCTCGCGGCAGGGACGATCAGGCGGCGCCGGCCGCCCTCCAAGAGCGCTGGGTGAAGAGCGTCTGTCTGCAGTGCCCCGCGGGCTGCGGCATCATGGTGAGAGTCGTTCAAGACGGCCTGGGCGAGCGCGCTGTCAAAATCGAAGGCAACCCCGAGCATCCCATCAACCAAGGAGGCCTCTGTCCCAAGGGGCACATCGGGTTACAGATCTTATACGACCCTGATCGCCTCAGGGGCCCGTTACGCCGGGTGGGCAAGCGGGGCGAGGGCAAGTGGGAACCGATCAGTTGGGACGAAGCCTTGCAGATCGTCATCGAGCGCCTGAAAGATCTGCGTGAGCGGGGTGAGCCTCATAAACTTGTCATTATGAGCGGGCGTAACCGCGGGCAGATGGGCCCCTTCATTGATAGATTTCTCGCGGCTTTCGGCTCGCCCAACCACGTCAATCACTCCAGCATCTGCTCCGATGGGGCCAAGCTCGCGCATTATCTCACCCAGGGCTTCAAGCACTACGCCGCGTACGACTGGGACAATTGCAATTATCTCTTGAGCTTTGGCGGGGGCTTCGTTGAGGCCTGGCGGCCTACGGTGAGGCTCTTGCGGGCCTTCGGGCACATGCGCCGGGGCCGGCCAGTGCGCGCCAAGATCGTCCAAATCGAAACTCGTTTCTCTGTGACGGCTGCTAAAGCGGACGAATGGATCCCCATCACCCCCGGCACTGACGGCGCTTTGGCTCTAGCTATCGCCCACGTCATCGTCAAAGAGGGGCTTTATAATAAAAAATTCGTTGACGAGCACACCTTCGGCTTCGACGACTGGACGGATGAGAACGGCATCCCCCATCAGGGCTTCAAGAGGCTCATCGAAAAGTACACACCAGCGTGGGCTGCTCCGATCACGGGCGTCCCCGAAGAGACGATCGTCAGGATTGCGCGGGAGTTTGCGACCACGCCGCCGCAGATCGCCGCGGGCCAGCGCGGAGCTATGATGCAGACCAACGGCATCTATAACTATATGGCCATTCACGCCCTCAATGCTCTTGTGGGCAGCCTGGACGTCCCCGGTGGGGTCTTAGTTCAAATAGATCCGCCGCTCACCCCTTGGCCCCCAGTCGTTCAAGATGAGATCGCTCAAGCAGGCGTCAAGCAGCCACGCATTGACCATGCCGGCACCGAGCATTTCCCATTGGCGGCCACCGTCTACGCCGCCTTGCCCGACTTCATCGCGCAAGAAGATCCCTACGCCGTCGATACGCTCATGCTCTACTACACCAACCCTGCGTTCTCCAGCCCGGATGCCCTGAAATATTATGAGGCTTTCAAAAAGATCCCGTTCATCGTGAGCTTCTCGCCCTTCCTCGATGACAGCTCTCAGTACGCTGACTTAATCCTGCCCGATCATGTCTATCTAGAGCGCTGGCATGACGACGTGATCTACCCCAGTCTGGGGTATCCCGTGGTCAGCATTCGCCAGCCCGTTATAAGACCTCTCTACAAGACGATGAACGCCGGAGATGTTCTCATTAAGTTGGCCCACGGGCTCGGAGGTACGGTCAAAGAGTCCTTCCCCTGGCAGAGCTTTGTAGAAGTGATTCAATTTCGGGTGCAGGGGCTTTTTGAGTCGGGACGTGGCAACATCCGCGCCAGCAGCTTCGAAGAGTTTTGGAAGGAGTTCTTAGAGAGGGGCTTTTGGGCCGACCCGCCCTACCCCTTTGGGCAGTGGGAGCGGGTCTTCAAGACCCCCAGCAAGAAGTTTGAATTTTACTCCCAGGCGCTGAGGCACAAACTAGAAGATTTCGCCAAAAAGAAAGCTGAGAAGGAAGGGCTCACCGAAGAGGAAGCGTTGGAGAAAGTTTTAGCAGGCTTGAAGATCGCAGCGCGCGGGGATGAAGTCTTCATGCCCCACTACGAGGAGCCGCGCTCCATCGGCGACCCCAAAGAATACCCGCTGTATTTGAACACGTATAAACTGATGGCACATGCCGAGGGGCGCGGAGCCAATTCCCCGTGGGTTCAAGAGATCTTGGGGACCCACGCGGGCCGGCGCTGGGAGAGCTGGGTCGAGATCAATCCCGCTACAGCTCGCAGATTGGGCATCTCCGAGGGCGATTGGGTCTGGGTGGAGTCGCCCTTGGGGAGAGTGAGAGTGCGCGCCAAGCTCCATCCAGGCGCGATGCCCAACGTTGTGAACCTGCCTTTTGAGCGTGGACACAGATCGTACGGGCGCTGGGCCGTCGGCTACGGGGCCAATCACAATGAGATCTTGGTCCGCGAGTACGACTATCTGGGTGGGAACGCCGCCTTCTTCTCCACGCGGGTCAAAGTCTATAAAGCTGAGGGAAGAAGTGGGTGAGCAGAATGCCGCGCTGGGGTATGGTCATTGACTTAGATAAGTGCACGGCGTGCCAAGCGTGTGTGGTCGCGTGTCGTGCGGAGAACACGGTCCCCTTCGCCGGGCCTGAGGAGTCCGCACAGAACCGCCCCATCTTCTGGATGGAGTTGCTCGCGGTGATTGAAGGGGAGTACCCGCGGGTGCGGGGGCAGTTCATCCCCCGACCGTGTATGCATTGTGACAACCCGCCTTGCGTGCAGGTCTGCC
>JBBISQ010000143.1:0-5945 GCA_037441155.1 Candidatus Fraserbacteria bacterium | reverse complement strand
CTCATCGATGGAGAACGATTAGCTGAGTTAATGATTGACTATGGAGTTGGCGTTTCCCGAGTAGCTTCATATGAGATCAAGAAGATTGACCAAGACTACTTCACCGAGGCGTAGTTCACACAAAGGGTCTATAGTCGAGCTGTTGTAGGCGCGGCTGGAGAAGGCACGGAGCGTGTGATAGACTTCATTTAATCGAGGTGAACATAAGATGAAAAGCATTACTCTTCAAGTGCCCGATGAGGTCTATGAGGCCTGCCAGCAGATGGCAAGGAAGTATAGGCGGACGGTGGAAGAGTGCGTGCTAGAATTTTTACGCAAATACGGCCCCAAACCGCGCCCGCAATTGACGGAGGAAGAGAGGCGGGCAGCACGAGAGCGGTTTCGACAGCATATTGGAGCAGTGAGCCTCGGACATCCGACGGGGGCGGACAACGAAAGCCTTGATGCCGACCTTGCGCGCGAATACAGCAGCACGCACGAGGAGAAAGCGTGATGTTGCTGGATACGTCAGGACTGCTGTGTCTGCACCACCGCGACGAACCGTTCCACAATGAAGCTCGCCTCTTCTTCGATGCTGCCGTGACCAAGTTGACACACGGCTATGTGCTGGCAGAATTCGTAGCATTAGCCCAGGCACGGGGCTTACCTCGCCAAGCCGCATTGTCGTTTGTCATGGGCATAACGGATAACCCTGAAATCGAGGTCGTCTGGGTAGATGAGGATTTACATCGCTCTGCGCTCGCTTTTTTACAGGCGAGGCCGGATAAGAATTATTCGCTGTGTGACGCTGTCAGTTTCGTACTAATGCGTGCTCGCGGTATCACCGAAGCGCTGACCACCGACTCCCACTTTGAGCAAGAAGGCTTTGTGAGATTGCTGAAGCCGTAATAACCCCGGCCGCCGCGCGCCGGACGGTAAGCGCGAGGCGGTAGTGGAGTTGGTGGAGTTGGTGAGAAGAAGGCTGGAGAAGGCGCGGAGTTTGGGATAGACTCATCGGTGAACAACAAGGAGGTCACGATGAGCAAAAATTCTTCGCTTCTTGGCATAGCTCTCTCGGTCGGTCTCTGCTACGTTGCTGGGAATGCGTTGGCCCTCCCAAACGAGATCTCCTACGAGATCCAAGCCCGGCTCGACACTCAAGAACATAAGCTCTACGGCACCGAGAGAATTCTCTTCACCAGCAAAGCCGAAAAACCCCTCAGAGAGCTGTATCTGCACCTATGGCCCAATCGCTTCGCCGAAGGCAGTGTGCAGTCTCGCGAGATGGGCGCGAACTCCTTCGATATGCTCTTCCCCAACGGCCCCGACTACGGGTATCTCTTCGTGCACGAGCTCACGCTCAACGGCACAGAGACAGAATACTCTATTGACGACACGATTCTGAAGATCGAGCTGGAGACGCCCATCGCCCCTGACCAAACCGTCGAGATCAGAGTGACTTTCACTGTCAAAATTCCCAATGCGCTCGAACGCCTCGGGCATGATCAAGGCAATTATTATATCTCGTGGTGGTACCCCAAGCTCAGCGTTTACGACACGAAGGGCTGGCATCCCGACGTTGCCCATGCGTTCGGAGCGAGCGAACCCTACGAAGACTTTGCGCACTACTCCGTCGAGCTAACCCTGCCCAGCAATATGACCGTCGGCGCGACAGGCCAGCTCTATCGCGAAACTGTCAACCCCGACGGCACCAAGACTTTAACGTATATTGCCGACAATGTGCACGACTTCGCCTGGGTCGCCGACGCCCGCTATCAGAGTGAGACCATCCAATGGGAAGACGTCACGATCGTCTCTCTCTACTTTCCCGAGGACGCCGCCGCTGGAAAACGCGCTGCACAGTATGCCAAAGACGCACTTGAGTATTTCAGTAAACGCTTCGGGCGCTACCCCTACCCAAACTTCACGGTCGCAGAAATCCGCGGCCTCGGATTTGCGATGGAGTACCCCCAGCTGATTCAGCAAAGCTATATGCTCTATCGCATCCCGGAGCTCTTTACGATTCTCGACGGCGTCACAGCGCACGAGACAGCCCACCAATGGTTCTACGGGATCTTTATGAACAATCAGCTTGAAGAGACCTGGCTCGACGAGGGCTTCGCCACGTTCGCCGAGACGAGCTACATCGAGCACAAGTACGGCAAAGACGCGAACTCGTTCAACACTCTTTGGCTCAAAGCTCAGGGTCTGGGCTTTCTCGTCGAGATGCTGAAAGAGAGCAACGGGCGCGCGGGCGTGCTCAGCACATACACGCGGATCGCTCGCGAGGGCCGCGAAGCCCCGCTCACGACGCCGTTGCACAGAGTTCCCCCCGGCAAGACCGTCCTGCCCTACCAGAAGGGCGCGCTGCTGCTCTTCGCGCTCGAAAATCTAGTAGGCCCAGAGACGTTCGATCAGATTCTTCAAGAATACTATCGGCGCTATCGGTATAAAAAAGTCACGGCCGAAGATTTTCTCAAAACCGCTGAAGACGTCTCCGGGCGCGATTTGAAAGAATTCTTCGCGCAGTGGCTTGCGAGCACCAAGACTGTTGATGTCGCTATCGAAGGGATGAGGACGCAAAAGATTGAGAACAGATACGTGACGCGCGTGATGGTGCGTCGGAGGGGCGAGATGCGCATCCCCGTTGACGTCGAGGCGACGCTGGCCGATGGCTCGAAAGCCGCCCGTCAGCGCTGGGAGATGCTCGACGACCAAGGGACGCTCACGTTCATCACCGACCAGCCCATACGCTCTGTGACGCTCGATCCAGACTCTGTGCTGCCCGACTTGGATCGCTCAGATAACACAGCTCCCAAGGGTCTGGATCTGAGCCCCTGGCTCGATCACGGGATGCTCCATAAACGTCCTGATGACGGGTTGGTCTTGGGAGTGCAATGGCGAGCGCTGAGAGTTGGCTACGCGTTCGGCTTGGAAAAGATCGTCTACGAGTACAAGCGCGAACGCTCGTTCTGTTTCGCTGATCGCTGCACCTCAAGCTGGAGCGTCCTTCATAGAGACGACGGGCACGTCATCACCCATCAGAGCGAGCTCAGCTTGCGATGGTTCACTGGCACGAGCCAAGTCAGCACTACTCATCGGCTCTCGTTGGGGATCTTTTCACTCAATCGCTATAACGTGACCGAAGACTACGGCTTAGTCCGGGGGCTGCGCGTCGGCTACGGGATGACTTCTCAATATCGTCGGGGCATCACGGTCAATCTGAAGACAGATCACCGAATCGGGCTTAGGGCGTGGATGAGTGAGTATGCTTTCACGAGAACCAGTGCGGAGCTCCAGCTTCGCTATCGGTTGGCGTGGCAGACGCCGCTCAGTGCGCGGCTCTTTTGGGGCAAGCGCGAGGGCTACGAGCCCACAGCTCAGGGCTTTGATCTCCAGCGTGATGGAGGTTTTCGGGGCTTCAGCGGGTTTGTGGACTCGCTCTCTGTGATCGGCCTGGAGGTACGTCGCCCGATTCCGGGAGTGAACAAGATCGACGTCGGTCCGATCCCGTTCTCCGTGGGGGTGATTCTCTTTAGCAATGTAGGGGTAGTGTCGCACTCTGCCCTGAGGGCAGATGCGGGGTTGGGTGTCTCAGTGGGCGTCTATGGAAGCCCAATAGTGTATTTCGAGTACACGCTGTGGACAAATACAGACGAGAGCAATGCCCGGCTGGGCTGGAGCGTGCGCTTCGAGCGCGAGTTTCAGATTGGGTTTTAAAGAAAGATCAGGAGGTGCTCTATGCGTGGACGGCGCATCCTGTGGGTCATACTCGTTCTCATCGGGATTTATGTGATCTGGGTCGCGGCACAGCAGATCTCTTTCAGTCTGCGCCCCAAGGTCGCCCTGGTGCGCTTGAGCGGGCCCATCAGCGAGTCTGGAGACACTGGGCTCTTTAGCGTAGGCGGGATCACACCTGCTCAAGTCGAGGGCTTCCTCACCAGGGCTGAGCGAGACTCGTCCGTGAAAGCTCTTATCTTGCGCATAGACAGCCCCGGCGGCACCGTCGCCGCCTCCCAAGCGATCGCCGAAAGCATCAAAAGATTCAAAGAGAAGACGAAGAAGCCCGTCGTCGTCTCGATGGGCGACATCGCGGCTTCGGGAGGGTACTATATCTCGCTCTACGCTGATAAGATCATTGCTCATCGGGGGACGACGACGGGGAGCATCGGCGTCATCGCGCTGCTCTTCTCTGTCGAGGAGCTGCTGAAGAACTTGGGGATTCAGCCTGAGATTTTCAAGTCGGGGAAGTATAAAGATATCTTTCGCGGGCTGCGCCCGCTCAGCGATGAGGAGCGGGCGTTGCTCCAGCAATACGTGGACGAGTTTTACGAGCAGTTCGTCAACGCTGTGGCGGAGGGGCGCAAGCTGCCCGTTGAGAGAGTTCGGGAGCTGGCGACGGGGCAGCCGTATACGGGGGTGCAGGCCCTCCAGCTTGGGCTGGTCGATCAGTTGGGAAGCTTAGAAGATGCCGTGCGCATAGCACGGGATTTCGCTGGCGTTCCTGAGGCAGAGGTGATCGAGTACCGTCCGCCGGCGCCGGGGTTGCTCGATTTGCTTTTTGGTCGTGGCGGCGCTACAAATTTTACGGGGGTGAATGAGATCACGCCGGAGGTGCTCTATCTGTTGAGGGCGCTGGAGGGCTGGCACGCCGTGCCGCGGTACGGGAGCTGAAGAGCAAGATTGGTCAGAGAAGTGCGATATGAAATCTTGCGTGCTCAGGACACACGGGAGCGACACTACCACAGGACGGAGCGCGGCCGTGTCGTCGCCTATGCGGTGCAGCTTGAGGTTTTCATAGAAGGAAAGTGGCATCCGGTGATCCGCTATGACTGCGCACATGGCTACGCTCATGTGGATCGCTATAATATTCATGGTGAAACAAGCAAGGAAGAGATCTCCTTAGCGTTTGCAGAGGCTTTGACCGCTGCGGAGGAGGACTTGGAACAGAACTGGAAGGCTTATCGAGAACGCTTTCTTGAAGGGAGGTTCCCATGAGTTTGTCCATCTATGAAGTGAAACACGGGATGATTATTCGAGAGTTCAACAAATACGTGCGTGAACACCCACGCTTTGCCGCGAAGATCCCTCCTCAGGCGCGGATCATCTTGCAACTGGAAGGGGATGAGGAATTCAATCGCTGGAGCGAGCAGATAGGTCGAGCGCACCTGGAGGCAGATCAGCCCGTTCTGTATGTCGTTATCAAGAAGTTGCAACCGGACCGCTCGCGTATCCAGAAATTAGAGGTAGTTATGGCTGAGGGACGATCTCAACGCTAGGGCTGGCACGCCGTGCCGCGGTACGGAAGCTAAAAGTGGTACTGAGAGGTGATGATGATGCAGGAGCTTTCGACCAAGCAAGAGCGATTGCGCTTCTGGGAGATGCTCCCAGGGGTGTTCCTCTCTCCTTCTGATACTCTCTCTCAGATTGCGCAGCAACGCCCCGTAGTAGCGGCTCTCGGATTTGTCATCATCTTGGAGATCATCGGCCATGTGCTTCCTGACAGGGATATGATGGGGCTCCGTATCATCTCCCTGAATACAATCTGGGATATAGCTTTTGGTGTACTTCGGTTGTTGGTCTTTGCAGGCTTAGTTCATGGCATCATCCGGTTATTCAAAGAGGGAGGAAGCTATAGAGGGACTCTCTGTGCTCTTGCTTTCGCATGGGCTCCAATTCTCTTATTCTATTTGCTCTATTTGCTAAACACGCTAGCGAGCTTTTCCTATACACCACTGTGGCCCTGGCCATCTACGTTGCTCGACCTCAACAGCACTCAGATCTTTAGCCTCTCTGTCGCCATCCTGATCGTTATCTGGGTAGTGACCTTAGGCGTAATGGCAATTCGTGCCCATTACGACCTGAAGGTGATGGGAGCAATAGTCGCTTATATTGTAGCCGCCCTAGCTCATGGCGTGATCTTTAGAGTGATTGAGAGACTCTTTGCATTTCTGAGAGCGTAGGCA
>JBBISQ010000142.1:0-6654 GCA_037441155.1 Candidatus Fraserbacteria bacterium | reverse complement strand
CGATAGCGATGAGCACATCGCGCCCTTGCGCCATAGACAGAGCATTCTCAATACACTGCACTGTTGGGTTTGGAAGGATGCCGTCGTAGACGGCGTAGTCGAGTCCTTCAAGCTGCGCTGTGAGAGCATGGAGCAGTCCAGCGGTGCGCACCCCGCTGTCGGTCACGACGAGGGCGGACTTCCAACCGCGTGTGTCCAGCTCTAAGCGAAGATTGTTCAATGCGCCAACGCCGAAGAGAATGCGCGTGGGCAGCTCGAAGCTGAAGAAGATCTCTTTCATTCATGCGCTCCTTTGCTCTCCCCTGACCTACCCCTTTAGGGAAGGGGTTGGGGGAGAGGTCACATAAACCAATCGAAGAAATCCGGACTGATGTCGACCTGCACGCTCTTGACTTCGGTGTAGAGATCAAGCAGACAGTGCAGTCCCGCCTCGCGTCCAAAGCCGCTCTTCTTCATGCCCCCATAGGGCACACTCGCCGGGTGCATATTGTAACAGTTCACCCAAATTCTGCCGGCTTTTACACGATGCGCTACACGCAACGCTTTGCCGATGTCTTGCGTGAAGACCCCAGCAGCTAATCCGTACTCTACTGAGTTGGCGATCTGAACAGCTTCGTCCTCACCCTCAAAGGCGATCACCCCGACGACGGGGCCGAAGACTTCTTCACACGCAATGCTCATCGTGGGCTGGACGTCGGTGAAGACCGTGGGCTCGAAGAAGAACCCGCGCTCGAATTCTGCCCCTTGGGGCTGCTGGCCGCCCAAGACTAAGCGCGCTCCTTGCTCGTGCGCAAGCTTGACATAGTGCTTCACTTTCTCAAGCTGCGCTTGGGAATGGAGTGTACCGAATTCGGTCATGGGGTCGCTGGGGTCGCCGATCTTCAGTTTGGAAGCGCGCTCGACGAACGCGTCTAAAAATTTCTGATAGATTGGGCGCTCGACGAGCAAGCGCGCCCCAGCGGTGCACATCTGCCCCTGAGCGAAGAAGTTCGCCAGGAGCGCCTGGGCGAGGGTTCTCTCAAAATCGCAATCGGCAAAGACGATGAACGGCGCTTTGCCTCCAAGTTCTAACGAGACGCGCGTGATGTTTGGCGCAGCCAAGCGCATGATCTGTGTGCCTGTCGCTGTCGAGCCAGTAAAAGCGATCTTGTTGACCAGGGGGTGAGCGCAGAGGGCGCTGCCTACGGTAGCGGGCGTTGGGTCGGTGAGCACATTGTAGACCCCTGCAGGTAATCCGACGCTCTCGGCGATCTTGGCCAATTCTACAGTTGTGAGCGGGGTCGTTGGCGCAGGCTTGATCACTACAGTATTACCGGCGGCGAGCGCTGGGGCGATCTTTAACGCTGCAAGCCATAACGGGAAATTCCAGGGCGTGATCGCCGCGACCACTCCCACGGGTTCGCGTCGGGTATATGTCAAATATTCTCCTGGGACGGGGATGGTCTCGCCCAGAGTCGCCGGGCCGATGCCCGCAAAATATTCAAAAAGACTGATCGTTGCGGGGATGTCGTGGGCCTGGATCTCTTTGATAGGCCGTCCAGTCTGCTGACACTCTAAAGTTGCTAACTCGTCGAATCGTTCTTTGAGAGCGTTTGCGATAGCCCTTAAGAACTCGCCGCGCTCCTCGTAAGAACGAGCGGCCCAGTCAGAGAACGCTTGCTGCGCAGCGCGTACCGCGTGGTCTACATCAGCTTGAGTGGCGACGGCGCATTGAGCGATAATCCCTTGAGTAGCGGGGTTTCGGACGTGGTAAGTTGAGGGGGTCTCCTGCCAATGGCCTCCACTGTACAGGCCATAAGAGCGCATGGCTCCCTCCTAAGGCTCTTCTTCCAATTCTTCGTCCACCACGCGATCCCACTCGCGCAGCGCGGAAGTGATCTTCGCCTGCAGCACCGCGAGCATCACGTACAGCTCTGGTTCCACCTCTTGCTGCCCTTTGACTGAAAGCGTGGGAAGGCGACGCAGCAGGTCTAAGAGCTTCTCCGACTCTTGGGCTATCTCCTGGAGCTTTGCGTGCAAGTGGGGGCTAGAGGTCACAGTCTCGCGCGCCTTCGTCCTGTGTGGCACGAGCGATCACCTCCGGAGGCGTCTCTGAGAGAGCCGATACAGTAGACGATCCCGACGCGCTTGCCATGTGTTAATCTCTTTGCGCCAGTGTTCGATATCCCTCCAGCTGGGAGAGGGCTTTTGCAGCTCTTGAGCGATCTTCTCTTGATGCTCGCGGATTCGCCCTTCAAGGCTTGCGATCACCTGGCGCAAGTGTTTATTCCGCCCCACGCGTGGTGGAGCCGAGCGGAGTCGAACCGCCGACCTCCCGCTTGCAAAGCGGGCGCTCTCCCAACTGAGCTACGGCCCCAAGGACAGTTCTAGGTTACCAGCTTTTCCGATCAAGTTCAAGCTGTCCTTGGGTATGCGCCGGATCTAGATCTCTTGGGGTGCGAGGACTTTTGGGCGAAAATCTCTCAAGGCGGGCGCCGCTTGATCTCCCTAGAACACTCAAAACAGATTCACACACTTATTGCTTTTTCCAAAGGAATATTGCTAAGTGGCTCTGTGGAAATCCTCCATTGAAGAAAGTATAGCAGACGAGCCCAGAGCCAGTCAAGTAGGGTCGGTCCCTGCGCCAAGAGATCGTTACCAGGGGGAGGTCTGGCAATGGCTCAAGAAAGCGGGCATCCTCTCATGGGCCAAACTCTGGAAGAGCGTCCAGAAAGGATGCCAGCTATGGATCTACCGTACCAGGAAGTCTACACCATGAACAAGACCGAAGCAAGACGCCTGCTCATCCAGACGTATCTGAGGACGGGCTCTATCGCCCAGACGGCCCGGCTCTGGCAGACCAGCCGCCAGGTGGTGCGCACCTGGGTGCGCCGCTGGCAAGCCCAGGGTGAGGCTGGGCTGCTCGACCGCAGCCGCCGCCCCCACTCCTGCCCCCGCCAGACCCCTCCAGCTGTGGAGGCGAAGGTCGTCCAGCTGGAGAGAGCAGACTGGCTTTGGCAGGGAGCGCCTGAGCCGCCTCCTGTGGCAGGGGGAGAGAGAAGCTCTCTCCCCCAACACCATCCGCCACATCCTGCACAGAAGTGGCCTGGTTCAGCCGCGGCGCCGCCGGAAGGTCTGCTACCCTGCCCATTGGGCCTGGGAGACGCAGCAGCCCTTCGCCTTAGCCCAGGTGGACGTCAAAGACATCCGCGATGAAGCGACGCTGGGCCCGCGCTTGGTGCACCACCTCACTCAGGTCAAGCTCCCGCGCTACCAGTGGACCTTCTTGGAGGGCCGCACCCGCTTGAGGTTTCTGGCCTTCAGCCACCAGAACAATCTGACCAACGCCCTCTGTTTTGCGGGGCTGGTGCTCTTCTGGCTGCGGGCCCATGGGATCAAGCAGCGAGTCCAGTGGCAGACCGACTGGGGGAGCGAGTGGGGCGGAGAGAGCCTGGCCAAGATCGAGCGGCTCAACCGGAAGTTCTTTCGGCCCCTGGGAGCGCGGCTGGTGCGCTTCCCCCTGGGGAGGAAGGGGTACAACGGTCGGGTGGAGAGAAGCCATCGCACCGATGACGAGGAGTTCTACCTGCCCCTGCTGCTGACCCTCAAGGACGAGGGGGAGCTCTTGAGGAGAGCGGCGCAGTGGCTGTACTATTACAACGTGGAGCGGCCGCATACAGGAGAAGGCATGGAGGGGCAGAGTCCCTGGCGGAAGCTGCGGCAGTTGGGAGTGCGAGTCTCGCAGACCTTTGCCGTGCTACCCCCGATCGTGTTGGATAGAATCTCTACGGACTGGGTGCTGGGCCCTGGTAACAATCTCTTGACCCATTACACCCGCCCCGACGATCGCACCGCGCCCTCTTTTGTTTGCAGCCATGGGTACTTCCCTGTTTTGCTAGAGCTCCAGAGAGGTTCCCCTTTCTCAGCCAGAGGGGCAAAACTCGTGACAGAGAGGAAGTTGTGCAAAAAGCATCAATTGGGAAAAGTTGTGGCTTTGTGGACAGCCTATAAATAATCGGTGTTTTGCTGGAGCTGTGGGTTGGAATTATAATTATCTTGGTGATCCACAGCATGAGCAATGATGAGATGCCCAAGGAACTAAAGGAGTTTCTAAAACAACAAAGGGAAACTCTTAGATCTTTAGCACAGACCTCATATCAAGAAGCTATGAAACCAGAATCCTGGGCACTAAAAGCTGAATTTTTTCGACGAACGGTGGAAATCCTTTGGTCAGCGTTCTCTCAAGATCATCAAAAGTTGATGAAAAGAATAGAAGAAGCTATGCCAGGTCCAGCTAATATTGAAGCAGCTGATTTGAAAAATCTATGCATTTTCCCTGGCATTTATATGCTGATCGCTGGTTATGCTATAGAAAACTTGCTAAAAGGAGTTATCGCTAAAAAGTATTTGATACCCTCGAAGGAACGACCATATCCAGATATGCCCAAGGAATTACCTCCTGAGCTTAAATCTCATAATTTAGTGAAACTCTGCGAAAAAGCAGGGCTCACATACAATTCTGACGAGAAGGAATATCTCGAGCTATTGCAGAAGTATGTGACCTGGGCAGGCCGCTATCCTATTCCCTTGGAGTGGCAGGACCATATGCTAAGGGAATATCCTGTCATCCGTCTTGAACCAGACCAGGTACACACCATGTTTACGACATTATTCAACCGTTGGTTCGAAGAAGTATCAAAGAATCCCTATATGATAGAAGCGCAAGTTAAAAATTCGTCTCTAAAACTCGTCTAACAGCTATAAACTGCGACTACCCGACATCATGCGAAAGTCAACGTCTGCTAACCAAGATTAGCAGACATGCTTTTCTCCCCACAGACCTAATAAAAGCCCCGCAAATGGTTTTCATGTTTTCAGGGCAAGAAACTGTTCACCCCAAAGACGAAAGCCAATAAAGACGAAAATAACACCCAGTAGACCGAGAGGTGCATTTTTGACAAATACCTCTGAGTGTATTAATCTAATCAACACGAGAGCGGAGGACGTAACCAATGCGCACGTTCGTGTATGAAGAGGGCTATGGGCTGACCACCGATGTTCCGTTGCCCGATCTGGCGACCAAGATCGGCCAGCCCGGCGTGACATTCTGGATCGAGTTCCTCCGACCCGAAGCTGCTGAAGTCCAAAAGATGGGAGAGCTCTTCAATCTCCACCCGCTCGCCATCGAGGACTTGATCAACCCGCAGTACCGCCCCAAGATTGACACATACGAGAACGGCCTGCTGATCGTGTTGCGCGACGCCGACGTCGACCGCATGCAGAAGAGCTTGAGCGCGCTCGAGCTGGATCTCTTCCTCGGACGGAACTTCTTGATCACTGTTCATGCCGAGCGCATGGAGTGTGTCGAGATGGCCATCGCGCGTCTCAACGGGGCGGCGGCACGCATCATCGGGCGCGGCCCAGATTATCTAGCGCACACGATCATTGATCTCCTCGTGGACGACAACTTACAACTGTTGAGCTGGCTCGAGGAGGAGATCAGCGAGCTTGAGGAAGCGATCTTCAGCAACCCTGATAAAGCTGCGCTACAACGGGCGGCGAAGCTGCGCAAGAGCATCGTCTACTTACAGAGAGTCCTAGGCCCGCAGCTAGAATTGATCCGCCGTCTCTCCAGCGACGACCTGCCGTTCATCAAGAAGAGCTTGCGCGTCTACTTCCGCGATGTCTACGATAATCTAGCGCGCATCAACGATCTGGTCTTCGGCTATCGCGAGATGATCTCCGCCGATATGGCCATCCACCAGGCGCTCGTCTCCAACAAGCTCAACGAGATCATGAAGACCCTGACGATCATCGCGACGATCTTTCTCCCGTTGACGTTCATCGCGAGCATCTACGGGATGAACTTTGAGTTTATGCCGGAGTTGAGTTCCCCGCTGGGGTATCCGATCGTGTTAGGGGTTATGGCTCTGTTGGGCGGCTTGATGTTCTGGTGGTTTAAGCGTCGTGGGTGGTTTGAGTAGACTTTTGTATCAGCAGCCACAGGCCATCGCCGGCTTGGCCGGTCTCGATTTTGCCAAAGCGTTGGGCGTGCCGCAGCCAGCGGCGCACCAGCCACCTTGGGACACGCGCCCCCGACGTGAATGCGACCAAGATCTCGCCGCCGGGACGCACGACGCGGGCCATCTCGCGGAAATGCGGCGGCCCGTTGTGCAGCGTGACGAGATCGAAGCTCTCGTTCTCAAAGGGCAGTGTGGCCGTATCAGCCCGGAGGAACTCGATCTGGGGATACCGAGCGCGGGCTTGGGTCACCATCGCTTCGGACAGATCCGTTGCGACGATCTTGGAGTTTGGGAAGAGAGCGAGCAGCCTCTGGACGACGAAGCCCGTTCCGGTGTTGACGTCGAGAATCGTTCTGGGGTGCACCGAGAGGGCGCGGAGCCCTGCTTCGAGAGCCTGGGCGTAGCGATCCCCTTCGAACTCTATAACGCTGCGGTCATAGTGCTGCGCTTGGGAGCGATAGTGCCAGGTGTTGAGACGCTCATACCAGCGGGGGAAGCCTCCAGCAAAGAGCACGCTCATCAGCATATACGAGAGATCAACGAGCGGACTGATGATTCTTTGCTGGAGCCAGCGGCGCCGAGCGCTCATATTTTCAGCATAGCACATTTCCCATACTGAAGCTAGGTGTTACTCAACACGCCCGTCTTGGTC
>JBBISQ010000141.1:0-7997 GCA_037441155.1 Candidatus Fraserbacteria bacterium | reverse complement strand
AAACAATTACCTAGACGTTTAGAACTCCAAATATTAGAGTATCAAAATGGTTATGTGGTGTATGACGTAAATAGTAGCATCACTTTCTCTATAGACAAGCAATTAGGGCCACCATTAAAAATATTCGCTCGTTTAGGGGTAAGTGAAGAGGCTATTAATACCTCTGTCCAACAGTATGGACACGACCGGACATTTCAAACTCTTCACTTACTCGAAGAGCTGCATCAGAAGGGGATCATATCCGATGCCTCTGAAATAAAAGTCAGTATCCCCCCAGTTTCAAGAGTTTCTTCACTATTCTTAAATATTATACACGGTTGCAACCTTCAATGCACTTATTGCTATGCAGGAGGCGGAAGTTATGGCCCCCGTTATACCATAAATGAGCGAATGGATATGCAAGTTGTAAGAGCTGTAATAGATTATTTGCTTAACACAAGTCTTTCACGGAGTCAAGAGGGCCTCCTGATGCGGCTTGGGGACGGAGATGGGAGAGAGAAACTGCAAGCCCCACAGGATCAATCGGCTCAGCTGAGCTAGCCAGCCCCTCACCTCCGTGATCATCCGGATCAGGCGCCATCCCCATGCTTGCCGCACCTCTGCCCAGCGCGGCTTCTCTCCCAACAATTGCTTGCCCCAACGGGTCAGGGCTGCCAGCACGTAGGCCAACAAGACCAACTCCACCCAGCGCGCCAGGCTCTTCTCTCCCCGGCAGCGGCAGTCTCCCAGCCCAAAGTGTTCCTTCAGCAGCTTGAACATCACCTCAATGCCCCAGAGCCGCTTCAGATGCCGCAGGATCTGTGGCCTTGCTAACGAGAGGTCGGTGCAGATGACCGTTCGTCGTCCCTTCCCGCGCCCGCGATGGACTACCACAACTGGGATCTCCAACCCTTGCAGGTGTGCGATCGTCTCCTCTGGGACGTCCCCGGCACGCCGTCCATCGGAAAGCAGCCGGTTCCTCTTCAAGAGGCCCACCACCGTAAAGCCTTGCTGATGAGCGGCCCGGATCACCTCGGTGCAGCAGTAGACGCTATCGACCAGCACGATCACTCGCCCTGGCACAGGGGGCTCAAAGGAGCGGATCAGCTCGCAGGCCAACTCGGTGCGCTTGCGAAAGTCCTCTTCCTCACAGAAGCGCTCGTTCACATACCCTTGCCAGTCCCAAGGCACGACCCATGAACCCATGCGCACCGCGGCGAAGACCCAATCCCAGCCGTGCACCACCCGATCCTCACCGGGTGAGTAGTGGAACCCCAAAGCCGGCAGCTTCCTCCCGCGCTTGGACACTACGGTGTCATCGAGGATCAAGTAGAGGGAGTGAGGTCTGCCCCGTCTTTTGCGACGCTTGCAAAGCGCCTGTGTAATTACGGAGCGTCGGGTGGCGGTCAACTCCTCCAAGGGCCACTCGTAGACGTTGAGGGTGCGCGAGAGGGTGGGCAGACTCTCTTGGCACTTGAGGGCGGTGAGCGTCTTGGCCTCTCTAAGCAGCATCAAGCCCACCAGCATTGACAGGACATGCTGCCAGACATAGGATGGGAAGTGGTTCTGGAGTCGTTCCAGGATCGGCATGGTATCCTCCTTCTTTTTCGTTACTGAAGGCTAGGATACCATGCTTTTGCCCTCGTGAAAGACTTGTGATTAACGAAAAGCAAAGAGAGCATATCCAGCTATGGCTATCAAAAACTGACTTGTGCGGGCATTTCTCGAAAATATCCGTGAGTCTGTGCTCCGAGATTTTGCCCTTACGCTATTAGTAGCTGCTGAAGGGACCCTAGGAGGGATGGTAAGCGGGTTGTGTGAGCTGATATGGGGAGTGTGTGCAGGATATGTCATTGGGGGTGCCATTCGAGTTTTCAAGAAGATATTTATCGATTCTACTATCATAGAGTAAAGAAATAGGAACAAGCCAACTCATGCGCGCCTCCGCTTCAGGGCACTCCGCAGCTTCTCCAACTCCCCCTCAGCCATGCTATAAAAGTGCTCCGGCTGCGGGAATTTTTCGGCCTTCACTTCTTCTCGATAGCGTGTAAAAGCTTCGAGCAGGATCGGGCTCACATTCGCGTAGCGCTTGACAAACTTGGGCGTGAAGCGCTCGAACATTCCGATCATGTCGTGGACGATCATCAATTGTCCATCTACGTCTTTGCCGCTCCCCAGCCCGTAGACGGGGATTTTAACGCGCTCGTGAATGATCTTGGCTACAGGTGCAGGAACGCACTCTAGGAGGATCGCGAACGCTCCAGCTTGCTCTAACGCTTCGGCGTCAGCGATCAGTCTCTGAGCTGTTTGGGCGTCGCGCCCCTGGGCCTTGTAGCCGCCCAATTGAGTATACGACTGTGGAGTCAACCCAATGTGCCCCATCACGGGAATCCCAGCATTCGTGATCGCTTCGACGACAGGGGCCATGCGCGCGCCGCCCTCTAATTTCACGGCGTCGGTGCCGCATTCGGCCATAAAGCGCCCGGCATTTCTGATCGCTTCCTCTTTGGAGACTTGGTAGCTCATATACGGCATATCCCCGATGACGAACGCGTACTTGACGGCGCGACACACGGCTGCCGTAAACGTGATCATCACATCCATGGTGACGGGCAGCGTTGTCTGGTAGCCGAGCATGGTCATACCGAGGGAATCGCCGACTAAGATCATTTCGATGCCGGCGCGGTCCATCAAGAGCGCCGTGGGGTAGTCATAGCACGTGAGCCAACTGACGGGCTCTTTGCGGGCTTTCATCTCGCAGAGCACGGGGATGGTGATCTTTGAGCGTTGGGGCTGCTGGGCTTTGGGTGCCATAGGCGTTCTGCCTCCTTTTTTTAAGTTTTCATTATTATCTCGTCCAGTTTTCAAGCTTTAACCCACCGACGCGTTTGAAATGGCTGACGTTGTCAGGTACTAATATGGCGTTGTTGACTAGCGCCATCGCGGCGATCAGGATGTCGGCGTCCTCGATGAGTCGGCCTTTCTTTCTCAGGTCAGAATAGATCTCGCTGGCTCTATCAAGAGCCGGTTGGTTGAGGTAGACGATCCCAAAGACGCGACAAAAGGTATCGAACTTGAGGAGTTTGGCAGCTTGGTGAATACCAAGCAGGCCACGACGAGTTTCGTAATAGCTAAGCGCGTTGATCCGAACATCATGCCCCCTCATGATGGCCACTCTTAAGTTGGTTACAACTACATGGTTATTTCTTAAGAGCTCGATGAGGACATTTGTGTCTAGAAGATACATAGGGGCTCTTCTCAAAGAGTGGGCGTCGTCTTGTTGCTTCTAAGAATGTCTCGAGCTCTGCTGGGGATAGATCGCTAAGCAAACCGGCCACTTCCTCGAGGGCTTTCAGTTTGCGCGTTGTTTTCCTAGACATCACTTTAGATGCCATGACCTTGTTTGCCTCCTGCTCTCTGTAGGTGTAGATGACGCTGCTACTATATAATCACGGCTTGGGAATCGCTAAGTCTTTCGCCCCAGGTTTGGACATCACGGCTTCAGGGTAGTTCTCTTGGATGAGTTCGTGGATAGTCTGAGCATATTTGACTTTTTCGCGAGCCATCTCAGCTAAGAGCTGCGGGCTTGTCCAGGGCTTATAGAGCGCCCCCGGCCCCGCCGCGCACGCCGGCCCATGCTCGATCTTAAAATAACACGGCGCGCAGACCCGAACCATCTCCGGTGTGTCGTAAAATCGCAGATACCCTCCGAACGATTCGGTCAGGACGACGTGCAAGTCCATGGGGATGTCAATCGCCTTTCTGATCGAAGCCAACTGAGGCAGCGACAGATCTGCGACGGGGTTGAACGTCCCCGCGCCCAGCATCTGCAAGACTCTCCCACCAGCAGCATTGGCGTGTCCGGCGTAGATCGAGACTTTAAAAGTGACGTCCTTGGGGATGTCGCCCTTCTGTTTCAGCTCATTTAAGAGCCATAAGAGCCCCTCGTCAATGACTAAAAACCCCCGAAAGCCCAGCTCAATAGCTCGGAAGATATCTGAGATCACATAGCGTAACTGATCGGAGCCGCGAAATCTCAGTCCCGAAAACGCCCCTTCGGGCGTGACGAGTTGTCTTCCCGTATCCCATGCCGAGCGAGGCCCTGGAGTGAGAATCACTTCGAGCTTGGCCTCGGCAGCAATCTGTGCGAAATCTTTCAGCTCTTTCCTGTCTAAGAGCGTCGCGCCCATGACCACCGAGATAATTCGGTGAATGGGCATCTTGCGCTTCTCGCTCTCGTTCACTAATGCTTCGAGCACGCTCACCCGCTCGACCCCAGAGATCTCCATGCGGTACTGAGCGCCATCGGGGAAGCGCTTCTCGCTCGTGGGGAGATCATAGGCGTCCCGTCCGGGAATGCCCACCCGCTCCATCGCTTTTACGACCTGTTGCATCTTCATAGAGTCCTCCTTGGGGTGATTGTAGATGGACTGCTCCCGCTCCACCATGATCTAGAGCAGTTGAGAAGATGATTGTCCGCATTGTCTTGCGGAAACGGCACCTTTATCATGAAAGTGGCAATCATTGGATCGACGTCGCTATAATAATTAGCAGAGAGAAGTGAGCTATTTTCTTTCGCTTCTCCAGAGCACACAAAGGAGGCGCCCATGCGAGATGTGGCCGTCCTTGGGGTCGGCGCGACAGCCTTTGCCAGCCAGACCCCGGAGGTCAATTGGAAGGAACTTATCTATGACGCGGCCGTGAAAGCCTACGCAGACGCCCAGATAGACCCCCGGCGCGACGTGGATAGCTTCATCACCTGCGCGGAAGACTTTTGGGAGGGCTTTTCGATCTTCGACGAGTTCACGCCCGATCAGCTCGGCGCAGCCCTGCGCCCGACGATGACGGTCTGCGGCGACGGCCTGCAAGGGTTAGCGAACGCGTATATGCAGATCAAGACGGGGATGTTCAACATCGTCGTGGTCGAAGCCCACAGCAAGATCTCTGAGCTTGTGACGTACGAGCATATCGTTGAGATGGCGTTCGATCCCGTCTACGAGCGCCCGCTCTCGGCGGAGCGCGACGTGCACCCCTATTATGTCGCGGGCTTGGAGATGAATCTCTATCTCCAAGCGACGGAGACGACGGAAGAGCAGTGCGCCTTTGTCGCGGTGCAGAACCGACGACAAGCCCTCAACAATCCGTCCGCACCCTACGGGGCGCGCATCGGGTTGCAAGAGATTTATAAGTCGGGCTATGCGTTTACGCCCTTGAAGCGCTGGGAGATTGCATCTCGCGCAGACGGATGTATTGTCTTCGTTCTAGCGGCTGAAGAGATCGCCAAGCGTCTGACCAAGAAGCCCTTGGTCTACTTAGAAGGGATCGGCTGGTCGTCGGAATCCCCGTGGATTGCGGCGCGCAGCGCCGACGCAGGCTATGCGCGTCGCGCGGCGCAGCTAGCCTATCGTCACGCGGGGATCACCGATCCGAAGAGACAGATTGACGTCATTGAAGTCGAAGATCGCTTTGCGTTCAAAGAGTTACAGCACTTAGAGGCGTTAGGGTTTGCGCGTCCGGGGGAGGCGGGCTGGCTGGTACAGTCGGGGGCTTTCGGGCGTGATGGCGAGCTGAAGGTCAATCTCAGCGGGGGGTCGCTCGGCTGCGGGGACTTGATAGAAGCCTCGGGCTTGCAGCGAGCGTTGGAGATCGTCTTGCAGTTGCGGGGCGAGGCCGGGGCCCGGCAAGTCCCCAATGCGCGCGTGGGCGTGGCGCAGTCGTGGCGCGGCCTGCCGCACGGGACAGGCGCGGTCGCTGTGTTTGCGAGGAGAGATTGACCTAACCCCCTGACCCCCTTCCCTACAGAGGAAGGGGGAAGATGAGCAAGGGAAGGTGGTAGAGTGTTCAGAATTATCACGGGGCAGAAGATAGAATCATCCAAGGTGCTTCGGGCTAAACAGCTGCGTCGTCAGATGACCCCAGCAGAGCAAATCTTGTGGCAAGCGTTACGCGCCAACCGCTTGCAAGGCCGGCACTTCCGCCGTCAGCAGGTCATTGATGGTTTCATTGTGGACTTCTACTGCCATGCTGCCCGGTTGGTTATTGAAGTGGATGGAGACGTTCACGAGCACAATCCCATATACGATGAGGAGCGTGACAAGGTTTTGCAAGGGCGAGGCTTAAGGGTTCTGCGATTCAAGAACAGCGATGTTATGCAAAACTTAGAGGGGGTTCTGGATCAAATTACTGCAGCCTGTCTCTCCCCTCCCTCTTTAGGGGAGGGGGTGGGGGAGAGGTCTTGAAAGGAGCACTATGAATCTCACAAAGATTCGCAAAGACGTCGCAGTTGTCGGCGCGGGGATGACCATCTTCGCGCGGCGACTCCAAGAGACGGGGAAAGAGATGAGCTGGGAAGCGGCAAAGATGGCCCTCGACCAAGCCGGGCTCACGCTCAGAGATATTGACGCTGTGGTTTTTGGCTCAGCCCCCGATGCGTTCGATGGAGTACACAAGAAGGGCGACTGGCTCCTCGACGGCGCCGGGGGAACGAATAAGCCCTATATGCGGGTGTACACTGGCGGGGGCACGGCCGTCTTCGCGCCGATCGCTGGCTGGTGGCACGTCGCCTCGGGGATGTTCAAGAGGGTCTTGGTCATTAACGAAGAGAAGATGTCGTCCGTCCAGCCCCACGCCCAGAGCGCCTTTGCGCACATCTGGGACCCCATCTTAGATAGACCCTTAAAACCCAATCTCGTCTGGATCTTCGCCATGGAGATGCAGCGCTATATGCACAAATATAACGTGCGCTACGAAGATATTGCGCTCGTCGCTGTGAAAAATAAGCGCAATGCTGTGGGGCACCCGTGCGCACAGTTGGCCGATCCCAATATCACGCTCGAAGACGTGATCAATTCTGAGCCGATGGCCCTGCCCGTCAGAAGGCTCGACATCAGCCCGCCCTCGGATGGCGCTGCTGCCGTGGTGCTCGTCAGCGAAGACGTCGCGTATGAGCACACCGATACGCCCGTCTGGATCGACGGTGTCGGCTGGTGTATAGACACGACGATGTGGACCAATAGAGACTTGGCATTCCCCAAATTTGTCGCCAGAGCAGCGAAGATGGCCTACGAGATGGCCGGCATCACAAACCCCAGAAAAGAGATAGATTTCGCTGAGCCGTATGATCCATTTGATTACAAAGAGCTCCAACACTTGGAGGGGCTGCTCTTAGCCGATCCCGGCGAGGCAGCGATTATGACGCGCGAGGGGAAGACCCAGCGCGACGGGGAATTCCCCGTTTGTCCCAGTGGTGGGCTGCTAGGGGTGGGCAACCCCATCGCGGCGACGCTGGGGATCAAGATTGGCGAGCTCTATTGGCAGCTTTCAGGCCAAGCCGGGCCGCGCCAAGTGAAGAAAGACGTGCGCACTGGGGTTGCCCAAGCCTGGGGCGATCTGATGCAATTCAGTGCAGTGATCGTGATGAGGAGGCGCTAAGATGAGCAAATCGCAGAAGTTTGGACCGCCCCTCAATCCAAGAGGGCGGCGCTTGGAAGCCAAAGAATTAGAGAGCATCACGCACGTTCGTGCTAAGGTTCCGGCGAAGTACGCCTGGGCCGCGGGCACGGCGATGAGCCGGTTCTTAGAAGAGCTCAAAAACGGGAGGATCATCGGGCGCAAGTGCGCAAACTGCGATCGCGTGCTCGTCCCCCCAAGAATGTTCTGCGAGCGCTGTTTTAAGCCCACGACGGAGTGGGTCTATCTACCCGGCACAGGGGTCGTCGAGACGTTCTCGATCTCGTATATAGACACGAATGCCAATCGTATTAAAGAGCCGATCCTGGTGGGGACGGTCGCATTCGACGGGGCGCCGCCGCACTGCGGGATCATGCACTACTTTGGGGAAGTAAAGCCGGAAGAGCTGAAGATCGGGATGCCGGTCGAGCCGGTGTGGAAGCCCAAAGAAGAGCGTGTCGGCTCGGTCTTAGATATCAAATATTTCCGGCCGCGAAAGAAGTGAGGGAGAGAATATGCTAGAGCGCATCGAGAAAGCTACAGATATTCGTCATTGGCTGGGCGACATG
>JBBISQ010000140.1:0-1586 GCA_037441155.1 Candidatus Fraserbacteria bacterium | reverse complement strand
AAGAACGGCACGATCTACGTTGGCTCGAACGACGGATTCTTCTACGCTCTCAGCAGCACCAGCCAAGGAGCTGCGAACTCATCATGGCCCATGTTCCGGCATGACCTCTGCCATACGGGGCGCGTCGGCGGCGACTGTTCATAACACCGAAGGAGGTTGATAGCAATGAAGAGACTCGTCTTGGTCGTTCTTGTCGCATGGGGGTTGGTCGGGATCGGCAGCGGGGCCCAGCAGACGCCGGGTGTGACCGCCAACGAGATCGTCTTAGGGGCGTTTATCGCCCAGTCGGGGGCGCTTGCGGGCGTTGGCACCCCGGTTTTCAGGGGCGCGAGCGCCTATTATAATTACGTCAACGACGTCCTGGGCGGCGTCAACGGGAGAAAGATCAGGTTCATCGCGTGCGATGACGCGTTCGATCCCACCAAGACCGTCGCGTGTGTCAAGAAGCTCGTCGAAGAAGATAAAGTCTTCGCAATCGTCAATTCACTTGGGACGGTGCCCCATGCTGCCGTCATGGAGTATCTCATGAAGAATAACGTCCCAGTGGTCTCGCCGCACGCGAATTACACCCCGTTCTCCAAGCCCGTCAAGAACAATTACTTTGCGATCCAGCCCAATAACGAGATCTTCGGGACGGCGCTAGCGCGCTACGCTGTGCAGCGATTCAAAGCAAGAAGGATCGCTGTGCTCTATGTGGATGACGCCTTCGGGCAGGAGCTGCTCGGCGCTGTGGTCGCGGAGCTGAAGCGCAACAAATTAGAGCCGGCCCTCACCGTGCCCCATCCCGGCACCGAGACGGCCTTCCGGCCCTATGTCGTCAGGCTCCAAGGGGCCAACCCCGATGCTGTGATTTTATTGACGTATCTCGTGCCGTCAGCTTCAATCTTGAAAGAAGCTGAGGCCGTAGGGTTCAAGCCCAAGTGGCTCGCCACCAACGTCCAAGCCGATATTCGGATGGTCTCGCTGGCGGGAGCCTCGGCCATCGAGGGCCTGATCGTCACTGGCTTTGCGGCTGATCCGACACTTCCCAATCATTCTGGGGCTGCGAAATTCCGCGCGCTCTTGCAGAGATACTTCCCTGGGGAGCTGCCTAGCGGGTTCAACGAGATCGCCTATGTCGGGGCGATGCAAGTGGTCGAGGGGCTCTTCCGCGCCGGGCCCAATCTCACCCGCGAGCGCTTCATCCAAGCCCTTGAGACGCTCACCACCTGGGACGCCGAAGGCCTAGTCCCGCCCATCACCTACGCCCACGATGATCGTCGCGGGATCACGATTCTCTATATGACCAAGTTTGAGAAGGGGAACATGGTCTTCGTTGAGGCCTTCTCGGCTGATCCCTTCGATGTCGTCGGCGCGCGCAGCTGTATCGTAGACAATCTCGCCGTAGCCGAAGCGGATCTCGCCAAGCGCACGGTGAAGATCGAATGGGACTACTCCGGCTCAGTCAAGAGCTTCTCTGTCGCCTGGGGCGATGGCACAGCGCCCACGACCGTCGCGGTCTCCCAAGCGCCCTCGGCCACTCACACCTACGGCGGCCTGGGAGGATATCTCGTCCGCGTCACCGCGACCTGTGCCGACGATTCTAC
>JBBISQ010000139.1:0-1823 GCA_037441155.1 Candidatus Fraserbacteria bacterium | reverse complement strand
GCATTCGTGAGCTGGAGAGGTTTCAATACCACACTGGTTCAATTAAAAGGCAGGGATTGTGACGACTTGTGGGCCTCTGGAGCGGTCTGAGAAAACCCCCTTCACATCAACGTCTCTCCCACTGAGCCCCCACACCGCCACAGGCCCTTTGCCCTCGCCTGGGGCCACGCCTGCGTCGTCGAGCCCCAATCCTGCCAAAACCCCCAGACCTCGACGACTCCGGCGCTGGGGCCCTTGCCATCAGCAGTATTCACTTGTCACAGACCCCCGCCGCACCCTGCGGCCCCTCTGGAAACACCCCCAGTATACCCCCCTCGACGACCCCCTGTCAAATGATCGCGTCCGTGGGGCTGCGCTCCTGCCCCATAATCTCTTTATCGATCCACTTGGCATCCCGCACCCGATAGATGTAGATCGAATCCCGCTCAGGATCAATGAGCTGCTTCAGCCCCCACCGCACTTCCTCAAGTTGCGACTCGCGCAGCTCCCCCTCAAAGACGGAATTCTGCACCCAATGCAGGTATCTTCTTAAAAACTTGCAGACCTTGGGCACTCGCGATACGTCGACGTCATAGACCAGGATGGTATACATGACCCTAAACGAGATATCTGACGGTGCGATCTGTCGAGCTATAGCTGCGCAAAGTGCGCTCGCTCCACTTGCTTTTTCCACATCGGCACAGCTTGATCGAGCAAGCGCTGAACCGCCTGTAAGAGCTTCCCACAGTCTCCTTCCGTCACGGCCTTGAGTCCATGTCCACCGATGGATTCGTTGCGGGCCCGCAGCGCGTCCCGTAGCTTTTGATCGTAACACTGCCCTAGGGGGTCACCCAGATCCTTCAATAGTTCAAAAGCTTGCTTGAGCCCTAGCTTCACGTGCCCCTCTTCATCACGCAGCCCCTCGTAGTTGGCTTGCAGCTCTTTAGGAAGCTTATCTGTCTCCAGAAGACTCGCATCCCAGCCCAACCGACTCAAGCGATACTGCGCGATCAACTCAGTCAGCCGATAGAGCCGCGCCGTCGCATCTATCCAATGGCCCTCCTCGATGCGACGCTGAGCGTTGAGCCAAAGATCAATGAGCAGTTCTTGCGGGTAGCGTTCCTCGATGGGGGCAGTCGGCTCAAGTTTGCTCACCAACTCGCAGACCCAGCCCTTATTATCGGCGATTTTCTTCGACCACCGTTCGATCATCTCCTTGTTTAATTTCTGGAAGTGTTCGGCGGCCTGTTGATGGTCGAACCAATCCCAGGCCTGATAGGCCAAGCAGAGTACCTTCAGATCGTCTAAGTCGCGCCGGTGCTCCGGAAGATGGCTCTCGGCCAGACCTTGCTCGATCAACTGTAGAGCCGCACCAAAGAGCCGCTTGTTGAAGAGCAAGATGACCTGCTGTTTCAGGCGATCTGCCAACATCTCTGCCGGTATGATAGTGATGACCTGCTCAGTGCCGGAGACTACCCGGCCGTCAGCATCCCGTTGACCGCTAACATAGACCAGTTGGTGGACTCCCTGAACGAGCGCTGCAGCTACTAAACCTGCGGACATGACCTTCGTTCCGCTGGTGAAATCACAGAAGACATCTTCGCTCAGCTTGATCCCCTCGCGCTGGAGTTGCTGAAGCTTTTCAGAAGCTTTGCGATAGATCTCGTTGGGGTCATTTTCGTTGCTGATGTGAATCGTTTCTGTAGGAGGGCACTGCTTCAGGAGCGCTTTGACTTTAGCCTCTGTTGGTTCGCTCTTCTCTGTAGCGAAGAAGACCACGCGCTCTGGACGATGAATGCGGATCGAAGCGGCGATCCCGTGCTCGACCGACGGCCCCGTCCCCA
>JBBISQ010000138.1:0-1871 GCA_037441155.1 Candidatus Fraserbacteria bacterium | reverse complement strand
ATATTCCTCGGGCTCGGGTTGCTTTTTAACATCTTATGCATTGTGGGGATTCACGATAGGAAGATCAAGAGAGCGCGGTTGCTCGAATCGTTTTTGGCAAACCACGGTTCAGCTGAGCTGAAATTCTATGAGTCGCTCCAGGGCGGTGCGAACACCGCCGTTCTTACGGGGATTCTCTTGATCTTGGGCTTTATCGCTCTTGGGGTGCCGATCATTATTCTGACGAAGTAGAACTTGCGCTCTCCCTAGGGCGTGGCAGTACAATAGAAGCCCTATGAAGACGATACTTATTACCGGCGCCAACGGGGAGATCGGCCACGGCTTGATCTCCCGGCTCGCCGAGCACGACGACGTGCGCATCATCGCCCTCGACCTCCATGAGCTCGATACAGCACTCAAATCTAAAGTCCACCATGTCGTCACGGGCGATATCTTAGACACGGCACTCTTAGAAAGCCTGTCGGCAGCGTATAACTTCGACACGATCTATCACTTAGCAGCCCTGCTCTCCACCAAGGCCGAACGCCAGCCCGTCTTGGCCCACAAAGTCAACGTTGACGGCACGCTCAATCTCTTGGAGATGGCTGTCGGGCAATCGCGCCTGCAGGGGCGCGAGATCAAATTCTTATATCCCAGCTCGATCGCCGTCTACGGCTTGCCCGACCTACAGACAAAAGCGCGCGCGGGCAAAGTGAAAGAGCACGAGTGGCCCACCCCACGAACGATGTACGGCATCAATAAGCTCTACTGCGAACAATTGGGAATCTATTACGCCCAGTATTATCGCCAGCTCGACGCTGAAGCACCACGCGGGCACATTGACTTTCGCGCCTTGCGCTTTCCCGGATTGATTAGCGCCGTGACCGTCCCCACTGGCGGCACGAGCGACTACGCCCCGGAGATGCTCCACGCTGCCGCTCAAGGGAAGCCCTATCACTGTTTTGTCCGCGAGGACACGCGCATCCCGTTCATGGCCATGCCCGACGCCATCGAAGCGCTCTTACGGCTCGAAGCCGCACCGCGCCAGCAGCTCTCCCGACACGTCTATAACGTGACGGCGTTTAACCCATCTGCTGGGGAGCTCTATGAGCTGATTCGGAGGGCGTTCCCGCACGCTCAGGTGGCGTTTGCGCCCGACCCCAAGCGCCAAAAGATCGTAGACAGCTGGCCCGCCGACGTGGACGATTCGGCAGCGCGGACCGACTGGGGCTGGCGCCCGAGCTACGACCTCGAGCGCGCCTTTCAAGAATATCTCATCCCCGGTGTCTCCAGACGATATGAAACGTCCCAATAGAGTGCGAGCATACAAACCCAGCATGAGGAGATGACCCTATGCCCTATATCAAGGAGCACGATCGCCGTCCGCTCGATCCACTCATTGACCGATTAGCCGAGCAAATCGTCGCTCAAGCCAAAGCACAGAATTATGACGCAGCATTCGCCGGGCTTCTGAATTACACCTGCACGCGGCTGGCGCTCAAAGTCATTAAACTCCAGTTCGGCGCGCTGCGCTATTGGCTGATCGCTGCTGTGACGGGCGTCTTTCACAACATCGCTGATGAGTTCTATCGTCGGCTCGGTGTTCCCTACGAAGAGAAACAGATCGCTCAGAACAGTGATGTCGACCTCTACGAGGAATTCTCTCGTGACATCGAGCGCCGGTGAGCTGCGAGAAAAACCTGACCAATATCAGGTTTCCCAATGATGCGGCTCATTGACCCTCCACAAGCCGTCCGTCATACTATGCCTACACGTTAGGGGGGAAAGTGGAGGGTAGGCATGACAGTTTCGCGGCGACGCTTTCTGAAAACCACCGCAGCGATCGCGGGAGCTGCGTTAGCTACTGACGCGTTGGGCCTGCAAGGCTTGCG
>JBBISQ010000137.1:0-1966 GCA_037441155.1 Candidatus Fraserbacteria bacterium | reverse complement strand
CCGACAAGAGAGAGCTTCTTCATAATATGCGACCTCCCTCGAAGATCTTGGCGCTATTGTGCCTGATCGTCAGAGGCCTTGCAAGCGATCCCAGAAATCACAATACGGCTTGCGCAGCTCTCGCCCCCCTGTGATTGGGATATCGAGCTGCAGATACGGGTCTTCGCTCAGCGTATAGGCGGGCCATGTCGGCAGCGTTCCGGCATTGGGATCGCCGGACTTGGCAAAGCTCGTCCAATAGGCCATCATGGCGTCGGAGAGCGCTCGCTCTTGGGGAGTCGGCATAGCTGAGTTCCCAAAGACGAAGGGGATCTCCGACCCATGAAACGCTCCAAGCCCTGACTGAGTACCCACGCGCGTCACATACGTGAAGTGATAGAGAAAAGTCTTGGGTTGGTATTTCGCGACGGCTCGTGTGAACCGACGCGTGGGACAGACAAACGAAATATCAGAGATCAAAGCGTCGAGCGCGGCCTTAGGCGTGGGGTAATCTGTCACGGGGTAGAGCGCGAGCACCTGATCGGCGTTCTCCCCAAAGAAAGCGCGCACGAAGGCTTCATACTGCGCCGGGGTTGTAATGTTGAGCTTTCCCGTGAAGAGCGAGGCTTCGTTGCCCGTCGTGCCCGCGATCAACGGCACGGTATTAAAATTCCCGGATTCGAGGGCGCGTCCGGGGGATTCGGGCAGCACATACCCATCAACAGTGAAGTCCCACTTCTCAGCGGTGCTGAGGATGCCGGCCTCGCCTGGGAGCGTATTGAGAATCTCTTGCGCTGTCTTGGCGCGAAGACAAGCGAGCACGTCGGGAGCTTCAGCGCAGCCGATGGCGCGGGCGAAGCGCTCGCCCTGGGCCTCGGCGCTCTCGCGCCCAGAAGAGTCCCGCAGTCTTCGCTGATTCAATGGGCAGCCACCGCTCTGGATGACCGCCCTGTGAAAGAGCCCACGGGCTAATGGCGAAGCGAGCAGCGCACAGACGCTCTTGCCCCCAGCAGACTCACCGAAGATCGTGACATTGCTAGGATCGCCCCCAAAATTTTTAATATTCTTCTGCACCCAGCGCAGCGCGAAGATCTGATCGAGCAGCCCATAATTGCCCGATACGTTGTGCTCTGTATCTTCGGCGCTCAGAGCCGGATGGGCTAAGAAGCCCAACTGCGCCAAGCGATAGTTGATAGTCACGACGACCACGTGAAATCTTTCGGCCAAGAAGCGCCCGTCGTAGCTGAGACGGTCATTGATCTTTTGCGAGCTGCTCCCTTGCACAAGGCCGCCGCCGTGAATCCAGACCATTACGGGCAAGGCAGCGTCAGGGCTCAGTTGAGGAGTCCAGACATTCAAAGAGAGACAGTCCTCGTCGGTTTCGAGCTGATAGCGCAAGATCGTGCCGGGGAGCTGTGGACACGATTTGCCGAACTGAAGGGCGTCACGGACGCCTTCCCAAGACGGATGCTCTTGAGGGGCCTTCCAACGCAAGCTCCCTACGGGAGGAGCCGCATAGGGAATACCTCGAAAGACTTTTACCGAGCCCAGTGATTCTCCCTCTAGACAGCCTTTATCCGTCAGAGCGACGTTCTCTCCTGGAGGGCAAGACGGCTGTGCGGAGTCGGGACGGCCCACAGACCACATACTGAGTGCGAGCAAGGCACAAAGCGCTGAACTCTTCGTTAGGATAGACATATACGCCTCCTTGCTTACTGAAGCAGTGTCAGGGCTTTTTTCACGAGCTCTTCGGTGGTCGTCGCCCCCGTCGCCTTCGCGCGGGCGACTGCACGACGCGCCTCAGTCTCGTTAAACCCCAGCGAGCGCGTCAGGGCTTTGATCGCCAATTCTTCGTGCGTCGTCGTCGGCGCGAGCGTCGGCTCACCACGCAACGGGATTTGAGAAATCTTCTCTTTCAGTTCGACGATCAGTCGCTCAGCGGTCTTGCGCCCGACCCCCTTCAGGTCTTCTAGCAGATCGCGTCTAT
>JBBISQ010000136.1:0-2026 GCA_037441155.1 Candidatus Fraserbacteria bacterium | reverse complement strand
GAAAAGTGATCTCGGAGCTGCGGCTCGACCCTGTGGCCCGCCATCTAGAGAGATTGCTCCAGCGCTCGGTCACCAAACTGAACGACTGCATTGGGCCAGAAGTCCAACGCGTCGTCTCCCAGATGAAACCCGGAGATATCGTCTTATTAGAGAACGTGCGCTTCTATCCCCAAGAGGAGGCCAACGATAAAAACTTTGCGTGCGAGCTGGCGCGTCTGGCTGAGTGCTACGTGAACGACGCGTTCGGCACAGCGCATCGGGCGCATGCCAGCACCTATGGGGTCGCACAATTTTTGCCCGCAGCAGCGGGGCTGCTCTTAGAACGAGAAGTCACCATGCTCAGCCGAGCGGTGGAGAGCCCGCAGCGGCCGTTTCTCGCGATTGTCGGCGGGGCCAAGCTCAAAGATAAGATCGGAGTGCTCAAGGACTTGATCGGGAAAGTAGACGCCTTTCTGATCGGTGGGGGGGTGGCGTTCACGTTGCTCAAAGCTCAGGGGGCTCATGTGGGAAGCTCGCTCGTAGACGAAAAGATGCTCGACGAAGCTCGACAGTGTCTCGCCCACGAGACGGAGATCGTTCTCCCCTCCGATGTGCAGGCCGTGCGGGGGTCGGAGCGCTCGGTCTTTCCCGCGCACGAGATCCCCGACGGCTGGCAGGGGTGGGATATTGGCCCGCAGACTATAAAAATATTTCAAGAGCGGGTGAAGAGCGCCAAGACGATTGTGTGGGCGGGGCCGCTGGGGCGGTTTGAGCAACCCTCATTCGATCACGGGACGCGCGCGGTGGCTCAAGCGATTGCCGAGTCGAGGGCCTTTGCGATCATCGGGGGAGGAGACACAGCAGCAGCGCTCCAGCGTGGTGGTCTTTCCCAAGCAGAGAACATCTATTTTTCGACGGGCGGCGGGGCGACGCTGGAGTTCATCGGGGGGCGGAAGCTTCCCCCCATTGAGATCCTGCGCAAGGGGTAACAAGCCCGAAAGGGGGCTTGCTCGTGTCGGGGGAACGTGCTATAATAATAATCCCAGTGCGGGCGTAGCTCAGTGGTAGAGTACTGGCTTCCCAAGCCAGGTGTCGCGGGTTCGAATCCCGTCGCCCGCTCCACCAGACTTCGTCTGGACTGTTCGCCTTCGCCAGCCGCAGGCCGGCGAAGATAAAGGTCAAGCGAAGCTTGGTCCCCCTACGATCACGGTGAGCGCCTTGGGCAGGAGCGTGATGCGCAACTTCCCCGCAGGGAACTCCGTGGGCTCGCCGTCGAGATGTCCCAACAAGGGCTCTTCCGAAAGAATCTCGATCCACGGCGCTCGCTTGATCTGCACTTCCGGCAAGGAGACGTGCTCGCCACGGCGCGTCTTGGGAATCTCGCGCAGGCGTTTGAACGGGGGCATGTCCGAGATCATATAGATGTCAAAGAGCCCGTCGTCAATCTCGGCATCGGGGACGAGCTTAAAATCCCCGCCGTGATAGCGCCCATTAGAAGCCCCGACCATCAGCAGTCTGTCTGAGACTTGCCAATCCGGAGCGGTGACTTCTATCTCGGAGCTGCGAAAGAACAGGGCTTCTCGAACTGCTGCGTACAAATAAGTCCAGCGGGCGAGCCCCGGCCAGCGCCAGCTGCGGAAGACCCGCCATGCGACCGCTCCATCAAGCCCGATTCCCAGCCCGTTGACAAAATAGCGCTCGCCGATGCGACCGACGTCCACGCGCCGAGTGCGTCCTGCTTCGAGAATCGGAATGGCTTTGAAGGGGTCTTGTGGTGGGATGCCGAGCATCTTGACGAAATCGTTCCCCGTGCCCGCAGGGATGATCCCCAATTTTGTCGCGGTGCCCATCAGTCCCGTGGCGACCTCGTGAATAGTGCCGTCGCCGCCCACGGCCACCACTGTAGGAAAATCTTGGGCTGCACGTCGCGCAATGGCGATAGCTGCCCCAGGGGCTTCGGTAAAGACATACTGAAACGAGAGTCGAGAATTTCTGAGGGCGCGCTCGATAGTCGGCCAGAGTCGCCGACAGCGCCCACGCCCCGCCA
>JBBISQ010000135.1:0-2263 GCA_037441155.1 Candidatus Fraserbacteria bacterium | reverse complement strand
CCAACAGCTTCAGCCAGTCTTCGAGATAATCCGTCTTGGGGAAGATCTCGTTCTCCTTGTATTCTTGTCGGATGGCTTCCTTGAGGTCTTCTAGACTGACGCCCTCTTGATCGGTCTTCTTCTCGATACAGCGCCGGATCGCCATATCTTTCGCGCGTTCAACAGCAGACATAATGAGCGCGCCGCTCACCAGATCGCACCAATAGAGCGTCTCGCGCCGCCCGCTCTTGAGTGCCACTTCGACAAATGCCGTCTCTCGATCCTTCCTGAAGAGATAATCTGCAGCTTGTTCCACCAAGGCGCGACGAGCTTTGTCAGGACTGCTATACTCTGCGACCGTCGCCGGGTCAAGGGGCACGCTCTCGTCGAGATAGATCGCAAAGATATCGCGCGTGGCGTCTCGGTTGGGCCGCCCAACTTTCACTTTTCTGTCAATGCGCTCCGGGCGCAAGATCGCCGGATCAATGTAATCGGGACGGTTGCTCGTCAGCATCACCACGACGTTCTCTAGAGATACTAAGCCGTCCATCTCCGCGGCAAACTGGGGGACGACCGTGTTCGCGATGTTTAAGTATCTCCCGGAGCTGCGCACCCGCAGCAGTGAATCTGCTTCATCTATAAAGATAAAGACCAGATGGCCTTCTTTGGCCCGCTCGCGAGCAGCCGCAAAGATCTCCCGGATGAAGCGTTCCGTCTCGCCAAGCCACATATTCAAGAGCTGCGGCCCATTGATGAGCATGAAGTACTCGCGCACGTCGCGCCCCGTGCGCTCTCGATAGGCTTGCGTCAGATTATACGCCGTCGCTTTCCCAATGAGGGTCTTGCCACATCCCGGCGGGCCGTAGAGCAGAATCCCCTTCAAAGAGCGCTTGCCGAACTTCTTATACAGCTCGGGATAGAGCAGCGGGCGCTCGATGGTGTCGCGAATGAGCCGGATTGCCTCTTCTTGACCACCGATCTTCTCCCAGGGGATCTCAGGGATTTTCTCCAAGAAATAGCCGCGCACTTCAGACTTTTGAAAGTGCTCTAGGGCCACGCGCATCGTCGGCTCGAGACGCACTTCGTCGCCGACTTTCAGAGATTTTTCTGAAAGATCCGAGGAGCGCAGCACGATCCGCCCGGAGACCATCTGGGCGTCCATGGCGATTCTCAGTCTGCCATCGGGGAGGACTTCGGCGACTTTCACGATCGGGCCTTCGGGGTGATAGCCGATATCTCCGATCACCGCAAACGCTTCGTTGATCTTGACCCGCGTGCCCACCTTGAGCTTGGTGATGTCGAGCTTGGGGTCGACGTTGGCATAGTACTCAGCGTCTCCTACGGCGATGTAGGCGATCCCCTCTTGAGGGCTGCCCAAGAAGGTGCCGATGCGATTGGCCGGAGCCGTCAGTTTCTCATACGTCTCGTTGAACTGTCTGATGGTCTCCTGGGCTTCGCGCAATTGGCGCTCATCGGCTTGGAGCTGTTCGTACAGGAGCTCTAGTAGCCCCATTCTAGGGTCGTTCTGGGGCGTGTATTTGAGAATCTCTTCTAAGATGGCGAGGGCGCGCAGGCGGCCTTCGGGTCGGCCAGGGCCGGCAGGCTCAAAGGGCGGGCGCTCCTCGCCGTTGCGTCGGTTTCGAGATCGATCGGCCATAAGATTCGACACCTCGCTGTCGTCTCTACTGTAGAGCAAAGCGGGCTGCTCTGCAAGTGCAAAGAGAACCCCGGCGAGATAGTCTCTCGCCGGGGTGTGAGTCTCTGTCTGTTCAGACGTCCTTACTTGGGCTGGACGTTTGCGGCTCGGGGGCCTTTGGCGTCGCTGGTGATCTCGAACTCAACAGCTTGGCCCTCGCGCAAGGTCTTGAACCCATCGGCTTTAATTGCCGAGAAGTGCACGAACACGTCCGGGCCGCCGTTATCCTGCTGGATAAAGCCGTAGCCCTTGGCGTCGTTGAACCATTTGACTTTGCCGGTTACCATCTGCACAACCCCTTTCTGCTGTCTGATTTCCCGTCTCGACGTCCGTCTCGTGCATCAGGGATTGTGAGCCCCGGCACCGTCACGTGTCGAAGGGTCGGACTTGACTGGTGTGACCACAAGACAAGTCGTACAGCTATAATTACTTTAGCACATTGTGACTCACTTGTCAAGCCCGCAGTGCGCAAACAATGCTTTTGCTCTTCTATTGCCCTGTATCTACGACTCCTCTGATGCGATGCTGGATCTCCAGTAAGTGCGCCTTGGCCAGTGGGTCCTTCACCCCTTCGACCAACAGATCGCT
>JBBISQ010000134.1:0-2334 GCA_037441155.1 Candidatus Fraserbacteria bacterium | reverse complement strand
GAGCTGGGAGGAGTTCTTCATCGTGGGTCACCGTCCTATGATAGGCGGTGACCCCTCCCAGCTCAAGGATTTCTACAAAGCCTCTTAGCTAAAATGAGTAAATCCGGTCGTTTGCCAATTGTGCTTGCTTTATCGAGGCGTTCAAAATACTGTTCCATTTCGTGTGGATCGGATGGAGCAACGCTGGATGGTCCATAAGGTACAGCGTGCAGGTCATCTGTGGCATTGATAGCTTTGATGATGATATCCTCAGCCCAGCGTCCCTGCGAAAAACGCATTAAGAAGTCGCTGCCGCGTAGATAGCGGGGGTTTAAGTGGAGCTCACAAAGTGCTTGGGCAAATGAAGCAGGTAGGAAGAAGTCCAAATCTATCTTAGTGATTTGAAGAAATTGTTCAAAGCTACTTATAATCGTTCGCTCCATGACCATGTGAGCATCGGCTTCAGTTTCCTGGAGCATCTTATACGCTCTCGTCCATCGTGGTTATGGTCTTCGCGCTTCTAACACATAATGATACGGATAAATCTCATGCTCACGCAACCGCACAAATCCCGCTGCACGCACGTTCTCCATCAGCCTCTCTAACGGGACTCTCTCGCTCAAGGGCGGCCCCATCGGCGTCTCGATGGGCTTCCAGTCTATGACGAAGAACCTCCCGCCCGGCTTGAGCAACCGATGGATCTCACGCAGAAAAACGCTGGGGTTCTCCAGCTCGTGAAACGCGTTTGCCAGACAGCAGGCATCAACAGAGTCCGAAGTGATGGGGATCTCGCGATCGGTGCAACGCACCGTGAGGATATTGCTCAGCCCGCGAGCATGGGCGCGCCGGGCCAGCTCTTCCAGCATCTCCGCTTGGATGTCCACAGCATAGACGCGTCCGTGAGACCCGATGCGCTCTGCAACGGGGAGCGTGAAATACCCCACACCGCAGCCGATGTCAGCGTAGCTCATCCCGGCCCACGGCTGCAAAAGCTCTAAAAACTTCTCGACGCTCTGCCAGCGTGCACGCTCCGGGTTGTCCAGACGCTCGACGTTCTTCGGGTCAAATTTATGGGGCATTCTTTCATAGATGCTCAATGAGCATCCCTACCAAATACCCGACGACAGCGACTCCTAGCCCAACCAAGAACATATCGAGCCCACTGCGAAAGACCCCGCGCCCCGTGAAGAGACTGCGCGCCGCTCCCACCCCAAAGTGCGAGAGCATACTGATCGTAAACGACGTCCAAATCTCTACCGGGCCATACCCAAAGAAGAACGGCACCACGGGGATGAGTGCCCCGAACGCTGTCGCTATGCCCGTCAGCAGGCCCTCGCGGATGGGCGACCCCAGTTCGGGAGAGATGCCCAACTCCTCACGGGCCTTCTCTTGCAGAGCGATCTGGGGATCGGCCATCACTTGAGCAGCAGCTTGACGGGCTGCTTCTGTGGGCATCCCCTTCGCTTCGTAGAGCAACGCTAGCTCTTCAGCTTCCGTCTCGGGCATCAGCTCGATCTCTTCGCGCTCCAGCTCGATCTCATGTTGATAGACTTCTTGCTCGCTCTTGGCTGCAAGATATCCGCTTGACCCCATCGAGAGCGCATCGGCCACCAAGCCCGCTAGCCCTGAGAGCACAATGAATTCGTGAACTTGGGCGCCGAGCACGCCCATCACGAGCCCGAAGTTGGCCGTCAGCCCGTCGTTGAAACCGTAGACGACGTTGCGCAAGAAGCCCCCCGATTCCATACGATGCCACGGCTCACCGCCGCTGCCGACGAGCTTCATCAGCGTCTCGGCGTGGATGGCCTCGTCGCGGGCAACTTGTTGCGAGATCTTGGCGGCTTCGCCTGCGGCCATGCTCGACTTCTCGCGCAGATAGTTTTTGACTTCGCTGGCTTCGTCGAGGATGCGCAAGCGCACGACGGTGCGCGCCCCGCCGCGCCGGGCCATCCAGCCCAAGAGTCGTGCCCGCAGCCCCGGACGAAACTCCCCTACCCGCACCCCTTGATCGGCTAAAAGCTTGGCAAAGCTCCGCTGATGCTGCAGCTCGACGTCGGCAAGTTTCAGATAGAGATTCTTGCGCCGTGCGTCAGGCTCCACGTCAGCTAAGATCTTATAGAGATACGCCGACTCCCCTTCGTCCTGCCAGTGTTCGAGTAAGCGTTTAGTGTTCATAGATGTCCTCTCTCCAGTCGCTGAATGCGGTCAGAAAGTATTCTATTTTCCATGATTTGCGTGGCAGGCGCAAGCGCCCTTGACGGCCAGCCCCGCAAATGTTATACTAACACAACAAAGTTTCTCTGGACAAAAAAATATTAGCAATAAAGAAATTTGCGAGGAGGCAGCGACGATGGC
>JBBISQ010000133.1:0-2342 GCA_037441155.1 Candidatus Fraserbacteria bacterium | reverse complement strand
CGCGATATCGTTCAGACGAAGGCGCGCTGGCCTGCCGCGCCCACCAGAAGACCAAGCCCCCAACGACTAAAAGTCCGACCACCGCAAGCCAGACCCATTTCTGCATACGTCTGTAGTCTGCCCGAAACTATTAAGGAGCGCGACTATGTCTCGGCCGCTCACGCTGTAGGAGCACCGCATCATCGCGTTCTGCTACGACATATCATTCCAAACGCGATCTTCCCTACGCTCGTTGTGGGGTCGATGGACATCGGCTCGTATGTGCTCTCGTTCGCCGCGCTCAGCTTCTTAGGGCTAGGAGCCGATATCGGATATGCCGACTGGGGCCAGATGATTAGCTTCGCTCGCGATTGGATCCCTCGACTCAGCACCTATTGGTATATCGTCGTCTATCCCGGTGTGGCAATTTTGCTCTTTGTGCTCGGCTGGAACCTCATCGGCGACGCGTTCCGCGACATTTTGGATCCGCGCCTGAAAGGCCGCACCTAAATGCGCTCGACGCGCTCTAAGACAACCCCGCCCTCAAAGCCTCCGCGCTCGTGACGTTTTTTCGCCATGCGCTCGTGAGCTTCTTGGGGCGAGATGCTCTCAAGCTGAAAGCGAAAGTAGATCGCTTCTAACAGATCAACTAGCTCGTCCAGCTCGCCCGACTGTGAAAACTCCTTCGCTTCTTCGAGGATCTTCGCGCTCGCGTATCTTTTGAGTTCCTCTCCCTGCACACGGCGGAAGCTCGGCTTGTGGCCGGCGCGCATAATGATCTCGGGGATCCTGTCGCGCACGAGCTTGTCGTATTCTTTCCCGCGAGAGGAAGCCATCGGAGAAGCTATTCTTTCTTCTCTTCTTTCAGGGCGATGATCTCCATGCCGTTGTAGTAGCCACAATTGAGGCAGACGCGATGGGGCAGCTTCGGTTCATGGCACCGCGGGCACTCGTTGATAGTCACGGGAGTGAACTTATAGCTGGCCTCTCGATGCATGCGCTTCTGCGAGTGTGATCGTCTATATTTCGGTTGTCCCTGACCCATAGTCACAGCTCCTAAAATTGAGAATCACGGAAAGCACGGAAGAGAACTGAAAGCGCGGAGACGAATCTTCTTCGGTTTCCGTGTTCTCCGTGGCTTTTCCGGGCCTTCCGTGATTCAAAATCTTAGCACATTGAATTATGTTTTGCAACTGGCTCGCTCTCGAGAATAAAAGTCACCGGGCCGTCATTCACTAAAGAGACTTTCATGCGCGCGCCGAAGATCCCCGATTCTATCGTGAGCCCGCTGCGGCGCAGCTCTTGCAGAAAGAGCTCGTAGAGCACGCGGGCGTGCTCGGGAGGCGCCGCCGCGTCGAAGCTGGGGCGCCGCCCTTTGAGCGTGCTGCCATAGAGCGTAAACTGCGAGATCACTAAAATCTCACCCTGCACGTCCTTGACAGAGAGATTCATCTTGCCCGCTGTGTCTTCAAAGATGCGCAGCCCTAAGACTCGATCAGCCAGGAAGACCGCGTCGCGTTCGGAGTCGCCCTTGCCCACGCCGACAAAGACCAGCAAGCCCGGCCCAATCTGACCGATGACCTTGCCGTCAACCTCAACGGAAGCTTCTTTGACGCGCTGCAGCACGAGACGCATGGCACCAGGTTATCTTGCAGCTCCATCAGAACTGCCAACTACTAAACCCAAGAGAAAAGCCGCAAGGCCTACCAAAAGGATAGCCCCGATGTCGGTTTTATAGAGCTCTTCGCTCTCTAGTTTCTTGGATAGATTGTAAAACTCCTGCGCTTCTTCTCTTGTTAACAGCTCACCGCGTTGAGACCGGGCAACATACACCTTGATCTTCTCTAACTCCGAAGCCGTAATAGGATTACCTACCTTGACTCGGCTGAGCAATTGCTGAATAGCACCTTGAGCATATTCTAAGTAGGGTTTTTGAATCTCTTGGATCTCAGTAGCTGTGAAGACTTTCTTAGTAGATAGGACTCCCAGCAGCACCCCATAAGAATTCATCAGGGCTACGATGCTCTTCAGGCCGTTCACTAAATCAGATTGGAGCGAACCAATCTTGCGCCCCAAACTGAACCAGAGAGTTATAAATCCTACGATCAGCAAGCCAAAGTTAACCCAAGCAAGCACTGTGTTCGGTTCCATAAGCTTCTCCCTGGGTATATTGTGCTTATTCTGCCGGCTGGCGTCAAGTCGTCGTTCTCGCTTGCGCAAACTTTCGGCAAAACTATATAATAAGCCATGCCCAAGCGCCCGTATGTGCTCGTCATTTTAGATGGCTGGGGAATGCGCCAAGAGACGGCATGGAACGCCGTCGCTGCTGCCAAGACGCCCAACTTTGATCGCTATTGGAAAGA
>JBBISQ010000132.1:0-2731 GCA_037441155.1 Candidatus Fraserbacteria bacterium | reverse complement strand
GCTTTTGACGCTACGCTCTCCTTGATCTACAATGAAAACCATGGAACGGGCTCGTGTCGACAGATCCCTGCGCGTCGAGCATGGCTCGCTCTTGCTCTATTACTGTTTTGACGTCGGCGATGAGATTCTCTTAGAGAAGATCGAGCGCATCTTTGGGGAAGCGCCGACGACGTCGCACTTGGTTGTCGAGCGGCTCACCCCGGCGTATGTGCAGTACCGTCGCCCGCCGTTGCTCATCGAGCTGGGGCAGCTTGCCCTAAGCCCGCACTATGCCCCGGCGGTCTGCCGCGCCAAGCTCTATGATTTTGGGGTCATCAGCATCGTGTTTAAGCTCCCGATGCGCGGGGAATTGCAGGATTTGGTCGGGATGGCAACAGAGCTGGTGGGCAACCCCAAGGTCTATCAACGCGCGCGCGAGCAGCTCCAGCGTTTGCAGAGCGCCTTAGCCCCGGGGATCGTCCACGCTTCACACACTGAAGAGATCGAGTGGGAGGACTATGCGATCTTCTCCGTGGAGCAGTTTGAGCGTCCTGTGAGCGCCCAGCAGCTTCTGACAGAGTATGGCGCCGAGATCGCAAGGATCTTGCGCTGCGAGATCGAGCCGCTCAGTGCGGCAGAGCTCTCCGAGGCGATCCGGCAGCCCCTCTCGTACTACGCAGACGAGCTGGCGCTCATAGATTGGAACGCCGCGTTTCTCTACGACCCACGACAGAGCTACGACGTCCCCGATGTGTTAGAGTACGCTGTGGCGATGCTGTTGGAGCTGCGCACATACGACGCAGTGCTGGATCGCGTCTTGGATCGCGCCTATGACGATCTAGAAAAAAAGCCCGGCCTCTTCTCCCTGCGTCCGTTCGCGGCGATCATTGACTATCTATCTGAGGTGAAGCTCGACGTCTCCGAAGTGATCGAGAAAGTGACGAATGCGCTCAAGCTGATAGGAGACCCGTACCTAGCACGAGTGTACCACGTCGCGGCAACGCGCTTTGGACTGTCGGCATGGGAGGCGAGCGTGCGCCAGAAACTCGATACGGTCGAGAGCCTCTACGAACTGTTATATGAGCGCACCCAAGCGCGCCAGCTCATGGTCTTAGAGCTCTTGATTGTCATACTCTTCGTGCTCGATATTCTCTTGTTGATTCTCGAGCCGTTGATCAAACGCTGAACTCGCAAAGGAGGTAGGTATGACCCAGAATTTCGTGTACGTCGTCGAGACGAGCAAGTCGTTCCAGGAAGCAGTCGTAGCGGTGCGCAAGGCCGCCGAAGCTCACAAGTGGGGCATCTTGGGCGATTATGACTTTTCGGAGATTTTGGCAGCCAAGGGCTTCCCCCAGACAGAGCAGGTGAAGTCGTTGGATATCTGTGCCCCGGCGCACGCCAATGCGCTGATGGGGGCAGAGCGTCTGACCGGGCTCTGTATGCCCTGCAGCGTTTTGATTTTTACCGAGCAGGGCAAGACGAAGATCGCCGCGATGCGACCGGGGGCAGTCATGCCGCAGATCTTTCCCCAAGCGGTTCAAAAAGTGGGCGACCTCCCCAAGAAGATAGACGCCGAGATCCAGTCTATTCTCGACACGGCCGCACGCTAGAGAAGGTGCTCACACTATGAAGAAACAGAAAAGCCAAACGGACCGAACCAGAACGTACACAGTGCTCTTCGCCGTGGTGGCTCTCGTCATCGTGGGAGGAGCGGCGGCCTTGTTTTGGCTGAATAGAAGCGAGCAGACGGGACGGGCTGCTTACACGCCGGTGGAGGGGTTTCCAGATATTCACGGCTTGGCTGTCGACCCCAATGATTCTACAGTGCTCTATGTGGCAACCCATCATGGGCTGGTTCGCGGTGTCGAGCGTGAGGGGACGTGGGGGTGGGCTTTGGTCGGCAATTACCGCGCGGATTTCATGGGCTTCAGCATGCATCCCAACGGGAAGATCTTTTACGCGAGCGGCCATAAAGTGCCCGATGCGCCTCTGATGGGCGTGGCGCGCTCGGACGACGGCGGCTTCTCGTGGAAGATCATCGCGCTGCGCGGCAGGGTAGACTTTCACACCATGACCATCAGCCGTGCCAACCCCAACGTCCTATACGCCTGGTACTATGGCGACAAGCGCCTCTACAAGAGCACCGATGGCGGCAGCACCTGGAGGACTCCTACAGCCCAGGGACTGGGCAATGTTATCGCCCTGGCAGCGGATTCAATCGACGAAGCGACCCTGTGGGCAGCTACACAAACGGGGCTCTTTCGCAGCACGGATGGCGGTGAAAGCTTCGAGCTGGTAAGCCTTGGCGGCACCCCGATCATCACCGTCGCTGTTGATCCCACGAACTCTCAACTGCTCTATGTCTCTTTAGAATCGGGCTTACGGAAAAGTACCGACGGTGGCCAGAGTTGGGAGGAGGTCGGCGCTGAGATACCAGACACCATCGGCCATATAGCCATTGATTCGGCGAACCCACAGGTGATCTATGCCGCAACATACTCCGCAGCGATCTACAAATCCACGGACGGTGGGATGAGCTGGCGTCAGATCAAGCAGCGGGAGTAACGCTAGGGCGAGCGAGCACACTTGACTTGCATCCGTAATTTAATATACCAAGGAGGTGATCTTATGGCGGAGAAGGCACCCGTAGAAAGACCCGTGGCGGCCTTTGTGCTCTCACTGCTGGCGGGCCTATGGATGCTGGCAACCGGGACGATGATGTCCGGTTCCAGCTGGGGGGATATGGGCGGCT
>JBBISQ010000131.1:0-2732 GCA_037441155.1 Candidatus Fraserbacteria bacterium | reverse complement strand
TTCATGATCCGAAGGAGGTTCGCACCCAGGCCCGCAGGGGCGTGAGACGAGGACGGAAATGGAAGGCAAGGGAAGAGAAGGCCGAATCGTGGTATAATTAGGAGTGATCGTCTATGAGGAATACTCGGAAGCTCCTCGAGCGCATCGCCCTCGATCCCCAGGTCATGGCGGGCAAGCCCGTCATCCGCGGCACCCGCATCCCCGTAGACCTGCTTATCGAGCTGGTCGCCCAAGGACTCTCCTTCGAGGAGATCTTGAAAGACTATCCCCAACTCCGCCGTGAGGATATCCAAGCGGCGCTGCTCTACGGGGCCCAGGTCGTCTGTGGTGAAGAGGTCTTCCCCCTTGCCGTCGGCAAGCGCAAAGCTTAAGTTCTTGGTCGATGAGAGTACAGGCGTACAAGTGACGGAAGCTCTTGAGGCCGATGGTTATGACGCGGTGTACGTGGGCCGGGTGATGCCGGGAGCGAAAGATAAGCCGATTCTGGCGCGAGCATACGCGGAGGGCCGGATTCTCGTGACCAACGACAAGGACTTCGGTGAGCGGGTCTATCGCAGCCGCCAGCCCCATGCGGGAGTGATCTTGCTCCGGCTGCGGCGGAATGTGCCCCAAAGGCGGATCGCGGTGCTGCGTCACCTGATCGCAAACGTCGGGCAGAACTTACAAAACAAATTTACGGTCGTGACGGAGAGTAAGGTGCGGATCAGAACAGGTTGACGCCGTCTATGAAGACCAACCGAAGAGGCGCTGAGAAGGGCTTCTGGGCCAGGGAGCGCTGCGAGTACTGCGGCGGCCCCTTGGTCGAGAAGCGAGTGGAGCTTCTGCGCAAGGTGGGAAAGCAGTACGTGCTCATGGAGAACGTTCCCGCGGGCGTCTGCACCGAGTGCGGCACACGCTACTATGCGGCCAACGTGCTCAAGATGATCGAGGAGGTCCTGCACGGACAACGGCCAGCCGACCGAGCGATCGAGCTGCCGGTCTATTCGCTGGCCGGATGAATCAGCTCGCGGGCCTTCATGATCCGGCGGAGGTTAGGGGCGTGAGGGGGGAGGCAGACCGGAGGAAGAGGAAAAGGAGTACGAGGTGCGCTGCAGCATGACCATAACTTCAACGCCCTATGAGCGCAGCGGCTTGAGCGAGAAAGTCCTCCAACCGCCCGCTGAACGAGCGAATACGCCCTTGCGCATCATGCAGATGATGCGGGAAATGCGCGAGCTTGCAGGGCGCGGAAGTAGCTGCGATAGCAGATGGCCCAGGCGAGAAAATCGGGATGGTCTTCGGCGGGCGTGCCCACGATCAGCTTATAGAAGACCTCCGAGCGCATATTGTACTTTCTTTCGTAGTCATGGAGCTGTGCCGTCAGGCGCGCCAAAGCTCGATCAGCCGTCAACTGGCCGTTCAGCACCCGTTGGAGGAACTGGCGTTTGGAGAGTCTCTTGGGCTTCATGCACTCATTATAGCGCACAGATCAGGGAGAGCCAAGGGGCTCTTGCTAGCAAGCTCGCGGGCGTTCATGATCCCAAGGAGATCCGCACTCAGTCCGTGTAGGCATGAAAAGGACGAATAAGGAGGTCCTATGGCTCGCAAGAGGCACAAGCACGAGTCTCTTGAGCGCAAGCTCGAACAGAAGCTCGATCACGTCGTCATCAGCACCACGACACGGCTCCAGAACTTCTGGCAGCGCAACAGCGTGATCATTCGCGCCTGGGCCGTCTTCGCCCTCATGATCGGCCTTTTTACCACGCTCTTGCTCGTTCTCAATCTCTCCACGAACTTCGACGAGTGGCTCAGCGGCGCGACGGCGGCCATGCTCGCTGGGGCCCTGTGGCTCTTGGGTGCCGGTGGACAGACGACCGGCACCGTCGTCACGTCGAAAATCTTCTCGGCCGAGATCATCACTGAGTGCACGGCGGTCTTCCCCATTATGATCTTCTTGGCCGCCGTGATCGCCTATCCGTCGGGCTGGAGGAAGAAGCTGTGGGGGATCGCCTTGGGCGTGCCCGCGATCCTTTTCGTCAATATCATTCGCTTAGTCAGTCTCTTTTATATCGGCTATTGGTTTCCCAGTGTGTTTGAGACGGCGCATCTTCTGGTGTGGCAGTCGCTGATCATCTTCTTTGCCGTCTTGTTTTGGCTGATCTGGGTGGAGGTCTTTGTGCATCGTGGGCAGATGCAACAACATGCGTGAGCTTGTTCGCTGGGGTGTCCAAGCAGTTGTGGCCATCGTGCTGCTGGGGGCGATCTGGCCGTGGGTTGCCCCGGCCTATAGCCGCGCGGTCGCCGCGCTGACCGACACGATCTTTTTTATCTTGCATCAGCCCTTCGGCGCGCGGCACGTCTCTGCTCATGAGATCGAGCTGAGCTGGCAACCCCTGCGCTATACGAGCTTCGATCGGCTTCAAGAGCAGATGGGCTATGTCGATCGCTTCGCGCGTCGGGGATTGGAGGGGCATTGGCTCACGACCGTCAACGCGCTCTACATGCAAGCGGGGATTCTCGTGGTGTTGGCGCTGCTGTGGACTTTGCGGGGGCTCGCACCTTCTCAGAGGGGCCGCCGGACCATTGCGGCACTAGGAGCGTTGATGGTCTTGCAAGCGCTCAATCTTGTCATCTCCGCCCATATTGAGTTTCAGCTGCGGCTGCGGTATCTCAGCACATCAGGGGCGCTGGTCATCCTGGAGGACCCCGAATGGTATCTCTACTATGGGGTGCGGCCGGTGCCGGTCGTGCTC
>JBBISQ010000130.1:0-2848 GCA_037441155.1 Candidatus Fraserbacteria bacterium | reverse complement strand
CCCTCAGCCCCGAGAGCACTATAGCGAAATTCATAGAGAAACGCGGCGAGGGGCTCCATCATATTGCCCTCACCGTGCCCAATATCTCGGAAATGCTTGCCCAGCTCAAAGCTCAAGGGGTTCAGCTCATTGACGAGACCCCAAGAGTGGGCTTTGGGGGCCATCTGGTCGCTTTCATTCACCCAAAGAGCACCCACGGGGTCTTGGTCGAGCTCGTCCAGCACGCTCAGTGAAGAGCCCCTCACTCACAACTCTTCATCACACCAACTTTTCTAGCAACTTGACAGGGCCCTCCCGCTATGATATGATAGACAGTGCACATATATGTATAATCACATATAGGAGAGATTCCTGTGTCATTGAAGCACGCTTTGTTAGGTTTTTTAAGCTTTGGGCCGGCGACAGGCTATGAGCTCAAACATGCGTTTGAGAACTCCATTCAGCACTTCTGGAGTGCAGACCTAAGCCAAATCTATCGTACGCTCGAAAGCTTGCGAGAGGACGGGCTCGTTACAATGAGAATCGAGCACCAAAAGACTAAGCCCCCCAGGCACATCTACTCGCTCACGGAGAGCGGACACGCAGAGCTGATGCGCTGGCTCCAGGAGCCCTCTATCGAGCTGCCCACTGTGCGCAACCCCTTTCTCTTAAAAATATTCTTCGGAGCCCTGATCCCCAAAGAGACCATCTTAGAGCATCTGCGTCTCTTCGATGAGGCGCTCCGGCAACGCATAGCCGTCTACAAACAGATCGAAGCGTACCTTCCCAAGCGCTGCCGTGAGCAGGGTCTGCACGCCCATAAGCCCTTCCTGCTCGCTACCGTGCGGCTGGGACTCACAAGTTTGGAAGTCTATCGGCAGTGGTGTCACGATTTCATCTCAGAGCTTAAACGACTCTAAGGAGCTACTATGATTCTCCAGACCAAAGACTTAACGAAGATCTATCGCGTTGGCAAGGAGGAGATTCTTGCCTTGCGTGGGGTCAACTTCCACGCCGACGTCGGCGACTTTGTCGTGATCAACGGGCCATCGGGCTCGGGGAAAAGTACTTTTCTCAATATGATCGCCTGCATTGACCAGCCGACTTCCGGGGAGGTCTTCATCGAGGGCCAGCCGACCAGCACGCTCTCCGAAGGCCAGCTGGCCGAGCTGCGCAAACGCAAGATCGGCTTGGTCTTTCAGACGTTCAATCTCATCCCCGTCCTGTCGGCGTATGAGAACGTCGAGTACCCACTTATCTTACTAGGGGTGAGTCGCAAAGAGCGGTACCGGCGGACAATGGCTCTCTTAGAAGAAGTCGGCCTCAAAGACTTAGCCCATCGTCGGCCCGATGAGCTCTCCGGCGGGCAACGCCAGCGCGTCGCCATCGCGCGGGCGCTCGTCACCAACCCCAAATTAGTGCTCGCCGACGAGCCTACAGCCAACTTAGACTCCGAAACGGGCAAACAAGTCATGTCTATTATGAGACGGCTCAACGAGGAGCACCACGTCGCTTTTATTGTTGTCACCCACGATCCGATCGTAACTCAGTACGCTCAGCGCACCGTCAAGATTCGCGACGGCCAGCTCTTCGACGGGAGTGCTACCGATGGAGCTTAAGCTGCTCATTCCCCTTAGAAATCTGCTGCGCAATCGTCGTCGCACCCTGCTGAGCTTAGCGATCATCGCCCTGGGCACCGCGATGATCTACGCCGTGCGCGGCTACGTTGACGAAAGTATTCTGAGCTTTCGCGCGAGCACCGTCAGACAGTTTGGGAACTTCCAGATCGCCTCGCCGCTGCTGTGGGCGGAGAAGACCGAGAATTTTCAGTATCTCATTCCCCCAGAGAGAGTCTCGCAGATTACAGAGATTCTCAGCACTATCCCTGAGGTCACGGCGTACACTGTTCAATTGAACTTATCGGGGCTGGCGCTCACCGAGCGCAAGACCAGAGTCGTGCGCGCCACGGCCCTCGACCCCCAAAACCGAGCGCTCGACTATAACAATCTCGTCGTGCAGGGATCGGGGCTGAATCCCGACGACCGCGCCAAGGCCCTGATCGGACGCACCCTGGCCGAAGAGCTCCAGCTCCGGCCCGGTGACTTCTTTACCTTGACGACGACGACCGTTGACGGCGCGTATAACGTCGGGCCGCTGCAAGTCGCGGGGATCTACGCTCTCAACAATGCTCTCGTCGAGGGCCAGCTCATCTTCCTGCCCCTCAGTTACGGACAGACCCTGCTGGACACGCCGGGGGTTGCGAAGATCATCGTCACGACCAAGACTATTGACGACACGGATCGCATCGCAGCGTTGGTGCAGCGCCAGCTCACCGAAGCAGGCCTGGACTTTGAAGTGCGCACCTGGGAGCAGCTCGCAGAGTTCTACCGTCAGCTGAGGGGATTTTTCGAGATTCTCTTTGGGTTCTTGACGATTGCCGTCTCAGTGCTCGTCTTCTTCATCGTGCTCCAGGTGCTGACGCTCTCATTTCTGGAGCGTACTCGCGAAGTGGGCACCATTCGGGCCATCGGGACGAAACGCTATCAAGTCTTCTTGATGTTCTTCATGGAGAGCGTCTTTTTGGGAGTATTGGGGAGTCTGTTGGGAATTGGAGTCGGCTGGCTAGTGGGGCAGGGCTTTAACGTGCTGGGGATCGGCTGGACGCCGCCAGGGGCGCTCGAGCCGATCCCTGTATACCTGCGCTTAGAGTTCCAGAACGCAATCGCGCCGTTCATCATCAGTGTGATCGCTACGGCTCTGTCGGCCCTCTATCCCGCTCTCCATTCGGCACGGCTCAACGTCGTGGAAGCACTCGCGTCCAAATAAGAGAAGGAGTTGGAAATGCTCTTCAAAATCGCGGCACGCAACG
>JBBISQ010000129.1:0-3129 GCA_037441155.1 Candidatus Fraserbacteria bacterium | reverse complement strand
GTCACGATGAACCCAGGACCAGAACTGTTCTCCTGAGCCTAGCGGCCCTCCCAGCCCAAGCTTGAAGATGGGGAGCATGGCGTGTAAGGCGCCGCCGCCGGGGCCGAGCACCAGCCCGAGGCGCAGCTGTACTACGCGAATGCCCAAGCTCTCGGCGCGGGCGGCCTCGCTCTCCCACTCTTGGCACAGCTGGGCGAGAAAGTCTGACCCTGGGGAGGCGTCTTCGGTGAGGGACTCTTCTCCGCGGTCGCCGTAGTAACCGATGGCGCTTGCGGAGATGAGCACCTTTGGGCGCGCTGAGAGCTTCGAGAGCCCTCCTACGAGATTTCTCGTGCCCACGATGCGGCTCTCGCGGATAGTGTGCTTTTTCGCGTCTGTCCAGCGGCCCGCGACGGTCTCCCCGGCCAAGTTGATGACGGCCTCACAGCCTTCAAGGGCTTGGGTCACTGATTCCCAAGGGAAGGCTGCACTGAGCTGGGGGACTCTCTCCCGTGCTCTCTGGGGATCGCGCGAGAGGGCGACGAGGGTGTGTCCGGCGCGGCTCAGGACTTCGCAGACGCGACGGCCGAGAAAGCCCGTCGCTCCAGTGATCAGAATCTTCATAGTGAGGTGTGGTAGGCCGTGCAGGGATCGAACCTGCGACCCCCTGCTTAAAAGGCAGGTGCTCTACCACTGAGCTAACGGCCCAACAAAATTGTACAATACCCCGAATGCTCTTGTCAACAGCCAGGTTTGCTCACAAGCTGAGCGACAGAGTAAAATACTCTCCAAAGGAGGCCACCATGAAACGCTTAGGAGTGCTCGTTCTCTTGCTCAGCACACTCGTTGCTTGGTCACTTCCCAGCTCGCTCGCTCAACCCACCGTGCACGAATTCACCCTCGAGAACGGCTTGACGGTCTTGCTCGTCCCTAGACCCGGTACAGGCATCACTGCTGTAGATATCTGGGTCAACGTGGGCAGCCTCAACGAGACCAGAGAGATCTCGGGCATCTCGCACTTCTTTGAACACATGCTCTTCAAGGGCACCCAGAAGCGCCCCGGCGGCATCGATCGCGAGATCGAAGCCCTCGGCGGCCGCACTAACGCCGCGACGTCTTACGACTTCACGCACTACTATATTATTCTGCCCAGCGAACACACCGAACTCGCCATAGATATCATCGCCGACATCACGCAAAACTCAACGTTCCCAGAAGAGGAGATCGCCCGCGAGAAAGAAGTCGTCCTGCGCGAGCAAGACCAAAGGTCTGACGACCCCGGCTCGTTCGCGTTCTTCACCATGCGCCAAGATTTCTACACCGCCCATCCGTATAAGCTGCCCATCATCGGGTTTGCCGACAGCTTAGAAAAGCTCACCCGAGATGACTTCCTGAACTGGATGAGGACGTACTACGTCCCCAACAACATGACGCTCGTCGTTGCCGGGGATATTGAGATCGAGAAGACCCTGCAGATCGTGCGAGAAAAATTCGGCGCGATGGAGCGCAAAGAGATCCCCGCTCGAACCTTCCCCAAGGAGCCGGCGCGCACGGAAAAGACAGTAAAAGAGCTCCGGCGCGACGTTGCCCAAGGGTATCTCATCTTCGCCTGGCCCGGCCCGTCCGTGAGAGAAGCCCAGGACGTCTACGCTATGGACGTCTTGATCACGCTGCTGTCTGACGGGCGCGGCTCGCGCTTCTATAAGAAGCTGCGCAAGGAGCTGGGCTTGGTCACAACGATAGACGCGGGCTACTTCACCCAAAAAGAGCCGGGGGTTTTTAGTGTCTATGTTGAGTTCCCCTACGAGAACCGCGCCGCTGTGGAGCAGACCATTCTGTCGGAGCTGCAAGAGATCCTGGACGGCAAGCTCAGCCCCGACGAGGTCGCTCGCGCCAAGACCGTCCTGCTCGCTCGCGAGGCCCTGCAAGCCGAGACGAGCGCGGGGATCTCCAGTACGCTCGGCTTCTACGCCGTCGTCGCGGGAGACTATAGATTCGCCCTCACATACCCAGAAAAGATCCGTGCTGTCACTGTTCAAGACGTGGTCACCGTCGCGCGGAAGTATATCAATCTCGATGCGTACTATGAGCTCGTGCTCATCCCCGAGAGCGTGCCGGAGCAGCCGACACCAGAAGAGCTCATCACGCTGCCCAATGGGCTGAAGCTCATCTTGCGCGAAGACCCTTCTGCTGAGACGGTCGCCATTCAAGCGTTCGTTGGCACAGGGGCGCGCGCGGAGCCGGCAGAGCTAGCAGGGATCGCCGAGCTGACGTCCAGATTATTATTGCGTGGCACAACTTCACGCTCCGAAGAGGAGATCTTCACCGAGATCGAAAACCTAGGAGCCCAGCTCAGCCAAGATATCTTGGCCGACATGGCCCACGTGACGTTGGTCGCTCCCAGGGAGACACTGGAGCGCGTCGTGCCCATCTATCTTGACGTGCTGCTCAACCCGGCGTTTGCCCCCGACGAGGTCGAGCGCGCCAAGACCGAATTTATCCGTGAGATTCGCGCCCAAGCCGACGAGAATTTTTCAGTGATCTACAATAACTTCCAGAGTGCCCTGTACGGCGCCCATCCCTATGGGCGCGTCCCCACTCCAGAGAGCGTCTCGCGCATCACCCGCGACGAGATCATGCAGTTCTATAAGAAATACTATGTTCCCAACAATATGACCATCGTCGCGGTGGGGGCGTTTGACCGGGCATTATTAGGAGCGCTCCTGCGGGCCAAGTTCCAAGAGCTGCCCAAGGGCGCCGAAGAGCTGCCCCTCAAGCCGCAGCCGATCTCGCTCGCACTCACAGAGCATAAGCGCATCGAAGCGACCAAGCGCTCCAATCTCAGTTGGCTGATCGTGGGCTATCCCGCCCCGCCCGTGGCCAGCCCCGATTACCCAGTGATGAAGCTGCTCAATGCGATCCTGGGCGGCGGCATGAGCTCGCGACTCTTCAGCGAGCTGCGTGATAAGCGCGGCCTGGCGTATTCGACGGGCTCATTCTATCCCTCGCGCGCCGAAGAGAGCCATCTCGTCACGTACATTATTGCGCTGCCCGACAATGCCGAGACGGCCCGCCAAGGGATCGAAGATATCATCAGAGAGATCCAAGAGCACGGGGTGCCCCAAGACGAATTAGATCGAGCGAAGAGCT
>JBBISQ010000128.1:0-3233 GCA_037441155.1 Candidatus Fraserbacteria bacterium | reverse complement strand
ATGAAAAACTTCCGACGCGAGCTGATGGTCTTCCTGCGCACGGTGCGCGGGCGGGCCTACCCCCGATTGATCGGGCTGCAGCGTGAGAAGAGCTGGATGTTCTTCGAAATCGTCCTCCCATTGCTGGGGACTTCAGCGTTTGTCTTCATCTATCGGGCGTTGGGGGCCAAGCCCGAATTTACGGGCTTCGTCGTGCTCGGCGGCGCGATGACGGCGTATTGGATGAACGTCCTCTGGAGCATGGCCACGCAGTTCTACTGGGAGAAGGAGACCGGCAATCTCGCGTTGTATCTGATCGCGCCCACGTCACGAATGGCGATTCTCTTGGGGATGGCCCTGGGTGGGATGGCCGCGACGACGGTGCGCGCCTTGGCGGTCTTGCTGCTCGGCTCGCTCGTCTTCCAAGTCACTTTCACGGTGAGCAACTGGGGAGCTTTATTGCTCGTCTTCTTCCTGACTTTAGTAGCGCTCTACGGATTAGGAATGATCTTCGCCTCGGCGTTCTTGCTCTATGGGCGCGAAGCCTGGCACATGGCCAACTTATTGCAAGAGCCGGTCTTCTTGCTCTCGGGGTTCTACTTTCCGATCAAGAGCTTAGGCTTTTGGATCTCTGCAGGGGCCTCGCTCATCCCCATCACCTTGGGGCTGGACGCGATGCGACAACTGCTCTATCCTCAGGCGGGCTGGGGCTTTCTCGACGTGGGCATGGAAACGACGATCTTGGCGATCTTGAGCGTCGTCTTTTTAGTCATAGCGCATCGGATGCTCTTGTGGCTGGAGAACGTGGCGCGGCGCGAGGGCAGACTGACGGTGAGGGGGCAGTAATGACGGCAAGCATGGCAAAGACAGAAGCTTGGCGCGAGAGCCTGCGCAGCTTACGAGTGGCCACGTGGCTGGGCTGGCAGATCGAATCGAATTGGACGGAGCCGTTCCTCTTCGCCGTATACTCCCTCGTGAAGCCCGTCGCCGGGGCGATGATCTTGGTCGTGATGTATCTTGTCGTCTCGGGCGGCCAGACGGATAACCCGCTTTTTCCCTATATCTATCTGGGGAATGCGTTCTATATCTATGTCGGCTCGGTGCTCATGGGGATCAGCTATGCTGTGATTGACGACCGCGAGCATTACGGGGTTCTCAAATATATTTATGTCTCGCCGATCCAAGTCTATTTCTATCTGTTTGGGCGCGGGGTAGCTCGGACATTGACGGGCACGATCGCGGTGATCATCACGCTCGCGTTTGGGATACTCGTCTTCAAGCTCCCCGTCAATCTTCTGACGATGAACCACGCGCTCTTCTGGCCGGTCTTCCTGATCGGGCTCGCGGGATTGGCGCTGATCGGGATTCTTCTCGCGGGCCTGACGCTCATTACAGCAAGACACAATTACTTTATGGGCGAGGCGGTCGCGGGGGCGCTCTATCTTCTCTGTGGCGCCGTCTTCCCCCTCGATGTGCTTCCCAAGGCCCTTCAGTATCCTGGGCTTGGCCTGCCCATGACCTATTGGTTGGAGGGGCTGCGCCGCGCCGTATTGGGCACGAGCATCAGCCCCGTGCTTGCGCCCTTCTCCAATGAGACGATCTTGGCGATCCTAGTGGGCTCGACGATCTTTGTTGGCTTGATCTCACTGAGTTTTTATCGCTGGTGCGAGCGTCGTGCCAAGGAGAAGGGGCTCATAGATATGCAAACGATGTATTGATATAATAAGAGCCCTATGAAGATCTTTCTATACACAACTGTTTGTGTGGCGCTCTTGGCTCTGCCCACACTCGCGCAGCAACCCTTGGTCGTGAAAGTCTCCTGTCGGGAGAATAACACTCTTGCTCTCGACCCTGTTATGATTGATTCGCTCATCTTGCGGGCTACAGGGCGTACCGTCCAGTGGGAGCTGGAGACCGCCGGCTGCCCGCCGACCATCCATCGCATTGAGATCCGCTTTGCCCAGACCAGCCCCTTCGGCGAGACCCCCGCAGACAAAGAGCTGATCGTACCGGAGCTGCCCTCGCCGTTGCCCGAGAGCGTGCCCCTCATCAGCCGCGAGATCGCCGTTGCTGGGGAGCATCGCTACGAAGTGCTCTTGCTTGATGCTGAGGGCAACGTCTTGAGGAAGTCTCAAGGGCGCATCTCCGCGCGCGTCATCGCTCCTGGGATGACAACGACAAGCCTCGTCTTGGCTGGATTAGCTCTCGTGCTCTTCTTCTGGGTGATCCGACGGCGCCTCTTCGCGACTGAATGATGAGATTTCACCGTGTGTGGGAGCAGCATCGTCCGCTTGTGCGGGCTTGGCTCGTGCTTCTCGGAACGATCGCAGCGTTCTTGGCACTCCAGCCATTTCTGATCTTTGTAGGCTTTGTGCGCTGGGCCAATGAGAGCACAGCCCAACTGCTCGCGCTTGCGCTCACCCTGCTTGGCGATCCCAGTCATACTGAAGGGGCGCTGGTGCGCTCAGAATCTTTTGTGCTTGAGATCATCTTCGAGTGTACGGCGATCTTGCCCATTGTGCTCTTTGTCGCCGCTGTAGCTGCGACGCCCACTCTCACGAGAGCGAAGCTCTGGGCGCTAGGGTGGGGCCTGCCCGCAATTGTCATCTTCAATCTCATCCGGCTCGTCAGTTTGGTCTATATTGGACATCTTATACCGGAGGCGTTCGAGACGGTCCATCTGATCGTGTGGCAACCGTTGATGGTTCTCTTTGCGCTTGGGCTCTGGCTAATGTGGATCGAGCGTGAGCGTGCTCGCTCATGACGAAGATCGCTCTCTTTGTGATTGGCTGTGCTGGTCTTCTCACAGCGTTTGCACTGATATGGCCGCTGATGGCCCCGCTCTACGCCCAGCTCCAAGTCTTCTTTGGGCAGTACGGGCTTGGCCCGGAGCTGCACTTGCGTGTAGATTCTGAGGGCATTGCGATCTCCCGCAACGGGAAATTTCTGACACGCCGAGAGTTTCTCAGCTTCGGCGGGCTGGGGTTGACGCTCGCGCTCTGGCTGATGACGCCGGGCTTCCCTTGGAAGAGACGCCTGCTCTGGACAGTTCTGGGATTGCTCGTGCTCTTCTTTTGGCACGTGCTGGGGCTGTGGGGGCTGATCGCGTTTGCTCAGGCCATCGAGCGCGGGCAGGGCGGAGGACTCTACACCCTGCTCTATAGCGTGATCGCCGTGGGCGACTGGGTCGTGCCCGTCGTGCTCTGGGGAATTGTCCTGATAAGCTATCGTTTTTCGGGGTCGGGGGCAATCCC
>JBBISQ010000127.1:0-3242 GCA_037441155.1 Candidatus Fraserbacteria bacterium | reverse complement strand
GACGCTCCCCGGCGGCGTAACCCAGTCTGTGACCGTGAGCTTCGTTTACAATCACGAGGACGGCGATCTTGGGCTGAAGGCCAGAGTGATCGTCAAGCTCTCCGGGGCACCAGTGAAAGAAGAGTCAGTGCAGCTAGACAAGACGAGCGACACCGTGCGGGTGCCTGTTACGATCTCAACGCCGAATACCGAGACGAATTTATCTCTCGAGGTCGTCGTCGCGATTGGGGATCAGATGAGCGCGTCGCAGTCTGTGACGATTCACGTCGCGGCGGATGATGACCGCGATGGCGTCTCCAACCGTGAGGACGCCTGCCCCGGTGAAGCCGGAGGACCGGCGAACATGGGCTGCCCTGTGCCACCGGCCAATACACCAGAATGCATCTGGTTTGTGGATGGCTGGACGCCGCCGATCAAGCAAGTGCGCTTCGTCCGTGTCGGGCGCCAGATCTTTGGGATGGTCAACGAGCCCGATGAAAACATAGACACTGACACTCCCGATGTCGTCTTTGCTTGGGTTCAAGTCCTGCACACGGGAGACCTAGAGATCTTTCGTCTCACGGAGATCGGCGGGACGAGCACGGGTATCTTTGCGGGGTTAGGCCCTCTCTTAGTGCAACGGCTCACGCCGGCTGTGCAGAACGACGGGGAGCTGAGTGTCTGGGACGGCGACACGATGCTGCTGTTCTACGGCGACGTGAATAACTTCTCGCAGCAGTGCATGGCGCAGGCGCGGGTGGGCTTGGGAGATTAGAAAATTAGTGGAGCCGACCGGAGTCGAACCGGCGACTTTTCTGTGGAGGCTTAGAGCCGATTGAATTCCTCAACACTTAAGCCTGCTTGGCGCAGGATCGCACGCAAGGTGCCTAGAGGGATTGCTTTTCTTCCGTGCAGGTGGACATAGGTGACTCGCCCTGTCTGAGGGTGCTTCAATTGGTATTTGTTGCCCTCAGTGCGAGTGATGACAAAGCCAGCTCGCTGCAGTTTTCTCAGCAGTTCTGCCCCTTTGATGGGGACAAGCTTAGCGGTGCTCAAGCGTTAAGGTGCTGATCCCGCTGGAGCTGGGTCAGGCACCTCGAGCGAGAGATAGGTCACACCGGGGCGGAATGGGTCGCTAGGAGGAATCGGTTCTCCATCGTCATGGCGACATCTCAAGGCAAACTGCGCCAGCTGCTTCAGGTTCTCAAGAGCCTCCTCGACTGTCTCCCCAAAGTCTGAAAGATCATTAAGGGTGGGGAGAGTCGCACAGACTTGCCCTGTCTGCACGTCCGTTTCTAGCTCAACTCGATAGGTGCGCACCATAGAAGCTAGTGGAGCCGACCGGAGTCGAACCGGCGACCTCTGCGTTGCGAACGCAGCGCTCTCCCAACTGAGCTACGGCCCCAACAGTACAGTTATTATAGCCAACGATCTCAGTGAAGGCAAACGCCCTCTGGTTTTCCTCGCTCTTGACAAGAGAATATGATTTCGACGACAATAGAACCATGGACTTGAATTGGGAATTGGCGGTGCGGTTGCTGGTCGCAGCGGTGTTGGGCTCGTTAGTGGGATGGGAGCGCGAGCAGGCGCACCGCCCTGCGGGGCTGCGGACATACATGCTTGTCTCGTTCGGCTCAGCGTTCTTCACCGTGCTGTCGGTAGCGGCCTTCGGGCCGGATGCAGACCCCAGTCGGCTGGCAGCGAACGTTGTGGTGGGGATCGGGTTTTTGGGGGCGGGCACGATCTTCCGCGAGGGGGAGGTCGTCCGCGGGCTGACGACCGCTGCGGGGCTGTGGGCCGTAGCAGCAATTGGGATGGCTGCGGGAGTCGGACAGTATCTCTTAGCGGCGATCTCGTCGGTCATTGTGCTGGTGATCTTGGCGGGCGTGCGCTTCGTGGAGACGCACAAGCACACGCGCTAGCGTTTGCGGCTGAGGGCTATCCCGTCGCGCAGCGGGACGATCACCGTCTCGAGCGCCGCGTGGGTGTAGATGTATCTGTTGAACTCTCTGATCGCTTGGGTGGTCTCGTCGGGGTTGGGCTGGGCGACCCGACCGCTCCAGAGCACGTTATCTGTCACGATGAGCGCGCCTTTTTTCAGCTTTGGCAGAGCCAAGTCTAAGAGCGTCTTATACTGATGCTTCTCGGCGTCAAGGAAGAGAAAATCGAACTTTCCTCGCAGCGTCGGGAGCAGATCTATCCCGTCGCCGACGAGCACTCTCACGCGGCGGCTCAAGCCCGCTTCAGCGATGTTCCGTCGAGCTTGGTGAGCCCGCTGCGCATCATACTCTATGGTGACGACGCGGCCGCCGGGGCAAGCCCGCGCCAGCCAGATCGTCGAATACCCAATAGCCGTGCCGATCTCTACGATTCGTCGTGCGCGCGTCAGCCGCACTAAGAGGGAGAGAAAGCGTCCGGCGTGGGGCCCAATGATGGGGATATCTTTCTCGTGGGCTTCGTGCTCTAATCGGAGCAAGAGCGGGTCGCGCGGGGGCAGAAGCTCAGAGAGATACTCTTCTATTTCTGGGTGTGTGATGCGGTTCATCGTGCCACCATACTCCTTCGCTCTGACTATATCACAAAGGTCTGGTCGTTGACAATCCCTCAGGGGAGTGCTACCCTAAAAGCGCTCATGGCAATTCTCCTGAAACTCGTTCAGATCAGCAAGAGTTTTGCTCGCGATGGGCTTCCCTTGCCCGTGCTCGACAAGATAGATTTAGAAGTTCAGCACGGGGAGTTGGCCGCGGTGATAGGCCCCAGCGGCTGCGGCAAGACGACGCTCCTGCACATCATCGCCGGGCTGACCAGCCCCGATTCGGGCACGGTCTTATTGAACGGTACTCCCGTCCCCAATGCGCGCGAGCACGTCGCGTATATGCAGCAAAAAGATCTGCTTCTGCCCTGGCGCACGGCGCTGGCCAACGCGACTCTTGGCCCAGAGATCGCCGGAGAAGATCGGAAGCACGCCGAGCAGCGCGCCCGACAGCTCTTTGAAGAGTTTGGGCTTTCTGGGTTTGAGGGGGTCTATCCGGCGCAGCTTTCCGCGGGGATGCGTCAGCGTGTCGCCCTCATTCGCACCCTCTTATCGCGCAAAGAGCTGCTCTTGCTCGATGAACCCTTCGGGGCGATCGACGCCCTGACGCGTTCAGAGCTGCACGACTGGCTGCTCAAAGCCTGGGAGAGATCTCCCCAGGCGACGCTCTTTGTCACCCACGATGTTGAAGAAGCTCTCAAGCTCGCCGACAGAATCTACGTGCTCTCAG
>JBBISQ010000126.1:0-3305 GCA_037441155.1 Candidatus Fraserbacteria bacterium | reverse complement strand
CAGAGAGATAGCTCCGGCGCCTGCATCCAAGGGGAGATCAAGCTGTGGGAGGTGGCCACGGGCCGAGAAGTGCGCACCCTCTCCGGCCACTCCGGCTCTGTCTATTCGGTGGCGTTCAGCCCCGACGGGCGGCTCCTGGCCTCCGGCTCCTGCGGGCAGCCACTTCAACAACCTCCATGGTGTGCCCAAGGGGAGATCAAGCTGTGGGAGGTGGCCACAGGAAGAGAAGTGCGCACCCTCTCCGGCCACTCCCACTTTGTCTTGTCGGTGGCGTTCAGCCCCGACGGGCGGCTCCTGGCCTCCGGCTCTTACAGAGAGATCAAGCTGTGGTATGTGGGCGATCTGACGGGGCGATAGAGGTGGCTTTTGCCTGGTGAGGCCAGCGCCCTCGTGAAGGGGAGTCTGGGGGCGCGCCGGTAGGCAGGGGGCAAAACCCCCAACGGATTTGTAGGGGTGGGGTCACCCCGCCCTGCATTTAAGGGCGCGGAAACCGCACCTTTTGTAGGGACGACCATGCGTCGCCCCTACACAACCCATCCCGTCCCCATGGGCCCAAACCGCGATCGTTGGATCGTTCAAATCGGCCACCACCCAGCGGATCAACCGCATCCGGGGTACGCCGGGAGTGCACCCCCCTTGACAGAACGACTTCAGGGCGATATAATTAGGAGTCCTAACCTTCACCCCCGTCCCCTCTCCCCTCCGAGGGAGAGGGGAGCCAAGGGGTGAGGGGCTCCGGACTATATCAGACTCAAGGAGGCTCGCTATGACGAATATCGCTGGCTACACCTACGGAAGCGTTCCCCAGTCGCCGGTCACGCTCAAAGACCTTGAGGAGCTCAAGCAAGCGGTGCTCTTCACCGCCGAAGACGCAAAGTATCTGAAGATGGCCGGCGAAGTCCTCAAAGACCAGATTGATGCTGTATTAGATCTGTGGTACGGCTTTGTGGGCTCACACCCGCATCTGGTCTATTACTTTTCCGGGCCTGATGGCAAGCCCGATGCAGACTATTTAGCGAAAGTGCGCAAGCGCTTTGGCCAATGGATAGTAGATACCTGCACTCGCCCCTACGATCAGACGTGGCTCAACTATCAGCACGAGATCGGGCTGCGCCATCACAGAACCAAGAAGAATCAAACCGATGGAGTGCGCTCCGTGCCCCACATCCCGCTGCGCTATCTCATCGCTTTTATCTACCCCATCACGGCGACGATCAAGCCCTTCTTGGCCAAGAAGGGGCACAGCCCCGACGACGTTGACAAGATGCATCAAGCGTGGTTCAAGTCGGTCACGCTGCAGGTCGCGCTGTGGAGCTACCCCTATGCCAAAGACGGAGATTTTTAACCTAACCCCCCGGCCCCCTTCCCCTTTAGGGGAGGAGAGGTCGGGAAGCAGAGGGATGAGGGGAGAGAGGTCTGGACCAGACTTAGATGAGAAGATCATTGCAGCGCTGGAGCGGCTCTCCCATGTGCTGCGCACGCTCCTGTGGGAGGAGGCCGTGGAGAGCCGCCTCAGCCCCATCCAGATTCAAACGCTCATCTATCTGAGTTCTCACACGAGAGATCTCTGTCGCGTGGGGCAGCTCGCCCAAGAATTCGGGCTGACCCCCGCGACGATGAGTGACGCCGTCGCTTCGCTGGAAGCGAAGGGGCTGCTCACCCGCACGCCAGCACACGACGACCGACGCGCACAGACGTTGCGCCTGACAGCCAAGGGACGGCGTTCTGCAGAAAAGCTCTCCCACTGGGCAGAAGCCCTGCACGAGTCGCTCGCGCAGCTCCCCCAGACGGAGAAAGCTCAAGCCCTGAAGTTCTTGCTCACGCTCATTGAAGCGCTCTATCGCGCTGGGGTGATTACCGTCGCTCGGATCTGTCTGACGTGCCGGTTCTTCCGCCCCAACGTACACAGAAATTCCCAAGCCCCTCATCACTGCGCGCTGATGGACAAGCCCTTGGCCGAGCGCGATTTACGAGTAGATTGTCCAGAGCACGAGCCAGTTGCCGCGAGCTCGTGAATTTATTCACTGGGTTTTTTGGCCAGCAGCCAGATCACGCCCACGCCTAATAAGAGATCGCCCACGCTGAAGGCGTTCGCCCACGGCACCCAAGCCGGCAGCCAGAAGATATCCCCCAGAAAATTGAGCTTCGTCTGCTCGCTCATTGCGATGACGTTTCCAAAGACGCCATCGGTGAGGAGCTTTTCGACCGTCGCTGTTCTGCCAGCAGCCCGCAGGGCGTCCAAAGACGCGGGCATGTGCCCACCGTTGGCCGTGATGACTATAAAATTCGAGAGCATCCCTAGGGCCATCGGCCAGAGGGCCCTCTCACGATAATTGAGCACCGCAAAGAGCAACAAGAGCAGATACGACCCAATGTGAAAAAACTCCATCCCCCAGGTGACGAGCGGCTTGGCCCCCTGCCCCAAGGGGAGAATGAGTATCTGAATGAGCACGGCGAGCAGCACCAACCAACTCGCTCGCAGCTTCAATTGCGCCAGGTGCGCCAGGTCGCGATGGCGAACCAGCCCGATGAGCAGCCCTAGGAGAATCGCCCAGAGGAGAACCATAGGGGTTCTTTGAGTTCGTCGGAGATGACTCGCACTAAAGCTTCGACGACTTTGGGATCGAACTGGCGGCCGCTCTGGCTCTGGATGATGCGCACGGCTTCGGCGGGCTCATAATGGGGGGGCAGCCCTTGGGATTCGCGATAGGGCCGGTCGCTGGTGAGCGCGTGATAGACATCGGCCACGTGAATAATGCGGGCGCCCAGGGGGATTTGTTCGCCCTTGAGGCCGTCGGGGTAGCCGGAGCCGTCCCAGCGCTCGTGCTCGTACTTAACGAGCTGAGCGGCTTCGCTGTACATCTCCAAGTTTTTGAGCAGATCGAAGCCGATGACCGTGTGCTGCTTGATGAGCTGTTGTTCGGAGTCATCGAGGGGGCCGCGTTTATTCAAGATAGAGTCGGGGATGGCGACCTTGCCGATGTCGTGGACGCGGGCGGCGAGGCGGATGGTCTCGATCTGGTCTTCGGGCAGTTCCATCTCGCGGGCGATCTTTTCGGCGAGATCGGCGACCTCTTCGGAGTGTTCGGCGGTGTAGGGGTTATGTTCATGGAGCATGTGGACGAGGGTTTCGAGGGTGCGTTGGGTCTCTCTGCGCAGTTTGGTGTAGCCGCGCAGGGTCAGGTGGACGCCGACGGCGGGGATGAGCACCAGCAGGGTTTGCCAGGGGGCCTGGGCGTAGACGACGGCAGTTAAGATCGAGATAATCCCGATGGCCAAGACCTGGAAGGGGAGATGACGAATAT
>JBBISQ010000125.1:0-3321 GCA_037441155.1 Candidatus Fraserbacteria bacterium | reverse complement strand
CTGCGCCACGGCGACACCCAACGTTCTAATAAAGTTAAAAGCCCAAAGAGCAGGACACCCAAGAGCGCTAACGCGAAGATCGCTGCGAAGACCAAGTCGGTCTTCAGGGTAGCATTAGCCCGAAGCATTAAATATCCTAAGCCCGCTTGGGCCCCCACCCACTCGCCGATCACTGCGCCCACGACGCTGAGCGTGATCCCCACCCGCGCCCCAGAAAAGAGAAACGGCAACGCCGAGGGAAGCTGGACTTTCTGTAAGATCTGCCGCTTCGAAGCCCCAAAGATCTTGAGCAGATCAATGAGATCGGGATCGGTCGCCCGCAGGCCGTCTACAGTATTGACGACGATAGGGAAGAACGCGATGAGCGCCGCTATGGTCACCTTGGGCCAGATCGTAAAACCAAGCCACAGCTTCAGCACCGGGGCAATCGCAAAGAGCGGCATGTTCTGCAAGAAGATAATAACGGGATAGAAGACGCGCTCAAGAGTTTTGCTATAAAAGATCGCGAGCGCCACCACGAACGCGCTCACTAATGCTAGCATGAACCCCAAGGCGATCTCGCCCAACGTGACGAGAAAGTGCTCAGCTACGAGAGAGAAGTCTGAGACAAAGCGCGCAGCGATCTGGCTGGGCGGGGGGAGAATAAACGGTGGCACTCCCGCCAAGCGTACAGAGATTTCCCATACGACCAGCAGCCCAACAAACACCAACGCCGCTGGATGGATGAGGCGACGACTCAAGAACGACTCTCTCTCAGATCTCTCTAGGGGTCTTTACAGGGACAGTCAGGCGTTACGGTCACCGTGACGTCCTTGGATGCGCTGAACGCCCCGTCGCTCACAGTCAAACGGAAGACAAGTGTCGTCGGCTCTGCCGGCGCGAGGAAGATCGCATAGAGCGTCTCCGCGCCAAAGAGCAAGACCGGCGGCCCACTGACCTGATCCCAGCGATAGCGCAGGACGTCGCCATCGGGGTCAGAGCTGTCGAACGCACTCAATAAGACAATCTGATACGGCGCGACGGTCTGATCGGGGTTGGTGACGGCTTGCGGAGGACGATTGGCCCGCACGTGAATTCTCAGTTCTCTTGAGAGGCTCTCATAGTCCGTGCGCGCGATGAACCGAACTCTCAAGGACTCGTCGGGCTTCGTCACGTGCGACTCATTTGGGGTAAACGTAAAGACTTGTACAGCCTCTCCCTGGCGCCAGACGGACTCAAACGACGCATTATCTGGGAGCCAGGTCGCGATCAGCCTGACAGGCACCCATGAGGGGACACTCTGGGCTTGCACCCAGACTTGGAGCGTCTGGCCAAGGCGCATAGTACAGACCAGGGCGTCGTCAAGCTCTGGGGTGCACAAGGCCCACGGGCCAAAGAGCTCCATCGTGAGCTGGGGCGCTTGGGCGTGAGTGACCGACGGGGCAAAAGCCGACAAGAGAACAAGCACAGCTACAATCTTAACAGAGTTCATAGCTCCCCCTTTACGTGATGATCGCTTGGTGGCTTATTCTAGCATACACGGGGAAGGGATGTCTATTGGAGGGGGGTGAATCACGGAAGGCACAGAATAAAAACCTCTTCCGTGTAATCCGTGGCTCTCTTCAGTGCCTTCCGTGATTCAAAGTGTTAGCACGCGGGCGTGCGCTTGCTCAACTGAAGCTTAATCGCTTGCCCACGGATCCATTGCACCCAGACGAGATAGAGCGTATTCTGGGCGTTGACTGAGATCTTTTCCTGCCAGTGGAGGGCCCCAAGATCAGAAAACCGAATCGTCGGAGCTCCGAGCGTCGAATCGGGGATCTCTTCGGATGCGCTCCAGGTCGTACCGCCGTCGGTCGAGCAAAGGAACCCCACCCCCGCGGACTTGCCTCCTGGCGAGGACGAGTACGCGACATAGAGGGCTTGCTTGCCATCAGTCGCGATATACGGGAAGCCGCCGTCCTTGGCAATGGGCTGGCTCCCCCCAGCACAGCTGACGGCACTGCCCTCGCGCGTGCAGCGATTGTAATGAATATCAGCGTTGTTGGGGTTAGTCGTGTCGTCATCATTGACGGTATGAAGAGCTCCATCTTGAGTGACGACGACGAACGGCCCATCGGAGAACCCTGAGTTCTGACTGAGATTGGCCAGTTCTCCCCAGGTCTGGCCACAGTCCGTCGAAGCTGTTACGAAGACATCCGGGGGTCGGACCGCTTGAGCGGTCGCGGCGTACATCACGCCGTCCTTGTCCACATACGTTGAGGGAAAGCGCGTGTAGCTTTCGGGGAAGACCTCCTGGCCGTCTTGGTTCTTGAAGGCTTGGGCAGGCTCCCAGCTCTGCCCATCGGTCGAGCGGCTGTAGAGGAGCTTCGTATAATCTTCGGCCCACAAGGCCCAGACCAGCGGGAAACCGTTTGTAGCGCACTGGGAGTGCGGGTTGATCCCCAAGTCCCAGCTCCCAAGATAATCCCCTGAGCCGATGTCGTGTATCCCGGAGTTCGTATCTGGGGTATTGGACAGGTTGGTCGGCTCAACTGCAAAGGGGATGACAGCTTGGGGTGACGGATCAGGAGCATAGGGATCATTCTCTTCAGCCTGCTCTGCGGGTTCAAGAGCCCCTGCGCTAGGCACAGTGACAGGGTTTTCCGACAAGTTCTCTACGGTGGGCTTAGGAGCCCAGAAGCATTGGGCTAAAATCTCCGGGATGCCCCCGCCGACTTCCCAATCTTGCCAGCCAACACAGACGACGTCACCGTCTTTATAGCTCGCTGCTTTGACGCGCGCGGCGATCACGACGTCCCCGGCTTGTTTCAGGCTATACTTTGTCCATGTCGCGCCGCCGTCCTTGGAGACGTGCAGGAAGACGAACCAATCTTGGCCGAGCAGGGCCGTGCTCGCGACGTAGAGAGAGTCGTCGTCCGCAGTCTCTGCATTGCGCTCGGAGAACGCGAAGTCGCTGGAGAACCACCAACTGCCGGCCTTGGCGCCGGCTTGGCCGATGGTCACCGTTGCCCATGGGGCTTGGCCTTGGGCTACATTGCCAGAGAGGCTATTGAAGACGAAAACAGCGGGCAGGAGCAGAGCTGTTGCCCACCTCCAGAAAGACTTCATAGGTGTACCTCCTCAAAAGCAGAGAGGGGCTAAGCCTTCGAGCTTAGCCCCTCAGCCGTCATAAGTCTTGGTCTACTGGCAGGGCTTGGGGCGTGAGGCGAGCATGATGTTGCTCTTGCCCTCAGAGCGCCAGAACCATGCCACGTAGACATTGGGCGATCCTGCGCTCGTTGCTACCCTGATGCGCGAGATCACCGCGCCGAAGTCCGGATCTCTGTAACCGCTGTTCCA
>JBBISQ010000124.1:0-3457 GCA_037441155.1 Candidatus Fraserbacteria bacterium | reverse complement strand
GAGAGAGAGCCGTTCACAAGGATACAGCCGCCGTCGCCGAAGAACGTGTCGGTACTGCCGTCGGTGATCGTGAGGTTTCTTACGGTCACAAAGCCGGTCAAGATGTGCAAGGCGCGGTCTATATCAGCGGCATTGATGATGGTCTGCCACGGCCCGGCCCCCTCAATGGTAACGTCCTCAGTGATATCTAAATCCCCAGTCTGATTCGCGTCCTCGTTGAATCCCAGAATGCCGAGCATATATGTCTGAGCATCGAGGATGATATAATTATAGTTCCCAGAGTTATCAATGCAGTTGTCAACAGGGCTGTTTGTATTCGCTGCCTCGACGGCTTCACGCAGGGAGCAGTCACCGTCAGAGTTGAGCTCGTCCTCGGTCGTCGTGACGGAGATCTGAGCTTGCACGGGGTGAGCGAGCCACAGCCCCACCACGATCCCCAACCCGGCCAACCCTAAGAGCATATATCTGGTCTTCATGGCTAGAACCTCACTGTTATCCCCCCAGCCAGAGTGCTGATATACTCAACTGTTAAGACGGCAGAGCTGGTCAGCTCCACCGGGCCGACCTTCCAGACCCCATCCCACCACGCTTGATAGAAGTCTTTGATGAGCCCAAGGAAGATCACGCGCAGCTCGCCGCGGAAATCCCCAAGAGCAGCCGAGAGCGTGAGCGTGTGCTTGAGCACGTGGTCGCTCGAACAGAGCACCAAAGTAACCCCAGTGCAGAACTCGATTTCGGTGCGCACCTGCAGCCCCGGCGGGTCAAAGCGGCCCACGAGCTGGGCAAGATAGACCTTCCACGCGCCGATGGAGTCGGGATAAAACTCCCAGAAGGCCTCGACGGCGGCTTCCCCGATCTGAAGCGTTGTCGTCAGGACGTTGAACTTCGCCTCCAGCCCCGGCCCCAAGCGCAAGGTGTTGTTCAACGCGAGATTCAAGGGCTGAACCTGCCCAACCGCCGTGATCTCCAAGAGACAGATCACTTGGGTGGAGCAGTTCCCCCCAGTGAGATCGGTCTCTTCGAAGAGCTGGAACTCGGCGCGGGCATGAAGCGTTATGCCCCATAGGGTGAGATTGCGCACGAAGAGCTTCTCTTCTTGTGGGGTGAACTCGTCGCTGACGATCCCGCCGTAGAGGCGCTCCAGGGGCTTGCATTCGGCAAAGCACTCCAAGCCTTGGCGAGCGCCGACGAACGTCTCGCTGCGCACCGTCAACCCGCTTGCGGTCTGGCCCTCAACGCCCAGCACAAAGCCCGCGCGAAACTCGGGAGCGGACGCTCCGACGTTGGCCACCATGGCGTGGAGCGAGAAGAGCAATCCCCCGATGGGCAGGGATAGATCGAAGACGGTCTTGCGCAGCGTCAAATCCGCATCGAGCATCCCGCCCGCATCGAACGCTTGAGCCAGCGCGAGATTGGCTACTGCCCGATGGTAGAACCCCACGTCTTCGAGTAGCCAATATAAGTAACTGTCGGGCAAGGGGCAGTCCCGAAAGGGCGGGGTGATATCTCCGGGGGCAGCGCGGCGCACGCAGTAGCGCAAGTGCGCGAGATCGCTCGTGCGCACGAACTCGATCTCTGCAATGCTGGGAGCAAAGACGATACTATTTGTCAGGGTGAGCGCCCCCAACGCTACGCTGGTCCTGAACGCTTGATACTCGATCCCCTTGAACGTGAGCACGGACGTGCTGGTGATCTCCAGCCCGCTTATGCTCAGACTCACTATGGCGTCCATCTCGAACTTGAAGATGCCCAGATCGATCTTGCGGCAGACGTCTTCATCTACGAGCGTGTCGCCGTCGTCATCCACACCGTTAGGGGGATCTTCGTCGGTGAACAGATCTCCGTCCTCGTTGACGTCGCAGCTGGAGGATTTCATCACCAGATCGAGCTGGATGTCCCCACTTAGTGGGGCAGTGAGGGCGGGGAAGACTACCAACATCCCCCCTAGCAAGATACTTAACACCGCCACCCTTGCCATAAGGGGCCTCCTCAAATTTTACGTTTTTCGTTTGCGAGAATTATATCATACTTGCGATCATCTTGTCAAGATCTATTTATGGTGCAACACATAGAAAAACACATCTTAGGGGTGGAGCGCAGCCGCGGTGATGTGCTATCATACAGACTATGCACAAGGCCGAAGTCGTAGAAGTCCCATCGGCAGCACCAGCCCCTCTGAACTTACGACGCATCCTGCGCGCGTGGTGGCCCCTGGCAGCAAGCTGGATGCTCATGGGCTTAGAGCTGCCCGCGCTCAGTGCCGTCGTCGCCCGGCTCCCGGAGCCGCAGATCCATTTGGCAGCCTACGGCGTCGTCTTCGCCATCTCGATGATCATTGAGTCGCCGATCATCATGCTCTTAGCAGCTTCGACGGCGCTCAGCAGAGATTGGGACTCGTATCTCACGGTGCGTCGGTTCATGATGCACGCCGGGGCTCTGCTCACCGCGCTGCACATTGTGATCGCCTTCACCCCGCTCTCGTACGTCGTCTTTGCCCATCTCATCGGCGCTCCGCGCGAGATCGTCGAGCCGGCTCGACTTGGACTGATGCTCATGACCCCCTGGACTTGGTCTATCGCATATAGAAGATTCAATCAGGGGGTCTTGATTCGCTTCGGGCACTCTCACGTTGTGGGATTGGGCACGGTCGTGCGATTGAGCGCCAATGTTCTTGTGTTGAGTGCAGGGTATCTGATCGGAAGCATCCCCGGTATTGTCGTCGCGGCGAGCGCCGTCTCGATGGGCGTGATGAGCGAGGCGCTCTTTGTCGGGCTGCGCGTGCGCCCCATCTTACAGAGATTGCATCAGATCACGCCCGACGGAGAGCCGCTCACCCTGAAAGCGTTCTTGCAATTCTATATTCCCTTGGCGATGACGTCTCTCTTGACTCTGTTAGTGCAGCCGATCGGGAGCGCGGCTCTCAGCAGAATGCCCAGGGCGTTAGAGTCTCTGGCAGTGTGGCCGGTTGTGGGGGGCTTGCTCTTTCTCTTGCGCAGCGTCGGAATCGCCTATAACGAAGTCGTCGTAGCACTGCTGGGCGAGCCCAAAGCCGAAGAGAGTCTCCGGCGCTTCGCACAGATTCTCGCGTTCGTGCTGACGGCGATTCTGTTGCTCGTTGCTGCGACGCCTCTGGCGGGGATATGGTTTAGAGGATTGTCCGGGCTGGCTCCATCATTAGCCAAGCTGGCGCAGACGAGCTTATGGTTTGCCTTGCTCTTGCCGGCGTTCAGCGTCTGGCAGAGTTGGTATCAAGGGTCGTTGGTCTATGCTCGTCGCACGCGCGGGGTCACTGAAGCGATGGCTCTTTCTCTTATAGTGAGCGGCGCGGTCTTGTGGGCCGGGGTAGTGTGGGGACAGATGACGGGCTTATATATCGCTCAGGCGGCGTTCACTCTTGGCGGGCTGGCGCAGATGCTCTGGCTTGCTTATCGCAACCGTGGGGTACGGAGGGTGTGAA
>JBBISQ010000123.1:0-3473 GCA_037441155.1 Candidatus Fraserbacteria bacterium | reverse complement strand
CTCTCCCCTCGACTCACATTATAATAATAATCGGGATCGAGCCCGCAGGCCCGAATGAGCGCCTCCCGCTCCTCCTGAGTGATCCGAGCACGGCTGTCGGCCTTGCGAATCACCGTGGGCACACCCGTGCCCCGCGCGATCTCCCCTAACAGAGCCCTCTGCAAACGCTCCGGCTCACAAAACTCAAAGACCGCCCGCGGAGCCTCAATCTTCACAACGCTGCGCACCCGCGGGTCATAGACATAGAAGAACGCTACATGATAGAGATGCGACTCGAACCTGAGCGCAAAATCGCTCACGGCTTTGGGCAAATCAACAACAGACTCGCGCTCCTCCCACGACGGATATGCCTCTTGAACGAACCAATTCGTGTAGCCCAACGAGTCTTTGGGAGTGTCGCTCAACACAGCGGTCATAAACTGACGATCGCTGGCCCACCGACGCTCTGGCGAATTGAGACAAAAACGCAACAACCAGCTCGTCTCCGGGGTCTTGTTGATCGCCACGATGGGGAGCCTCCGAAAGAGACACGCCTCGACCAAGCGCACCGGGCTTGCCAGCAATGCGACAATATCCTCACGATCCGACAGCCGCACCCCCCACCGATACCCCCACTCCCCCTTCAAGTCGCCCAAGAGATAGTAATAGAGCCCGATGGGGTAGAGCGCGCCGTCCATGATGAGCAAGCCCTCGCGAATATCGAGGAGCTCGAGCATCTTTCGTGCATGGGTCGGCTCGCTGGTGACATCAGCTAACCCCTTGACGATGTGCTCGACCTCGCGCTCAAGGAAGTCTTTTGTTAAATGGATTCTCCAGTGATGGACGTGCTCGTTCTGCGTATGAGTCACCCGGGCTTCCCCGATGTTCTGAAACGAATGCGACACGAGCGCGAGAGTCCGCCACGTCTCGAGGGGCAGCCCGCCCACTCTGTGAGGGGGATCGGCGATGAAGACAGCTTGATTGGCGCAGAGGGTCGTGCCGTCTGCAAAGTGCATGGGGCGGGTGCTGCCCCCGTCCACCCCGTAGATGGTCTCGAATGCCCGATCTTGGGCGAGATGGAGAATCGGTTCGGCGCGGCGTTCAAGAGACGTGAGCGTTTTGATAGCGCCGTCGAGCTGAAGAGATGAGAAGAGTCGGCAGGCTTCCTCGCGATGGCTGACGGCCCGCTGGGCCCGCTCGCCCAGGGCTTTGAGCTCGGAAAGAAAGAGCTGGCGCACATCGGAAGAGAGCATAGTTAGCGCACTTTATAAATCATACTGATATTGTCGCTGCCCTTCTCGGTTCGATATTCGTGATCGGCCCCTTCTACGAGGCCCACCTCGTGGGAGACCACGATCACTTGGCCCACACGCCTCCCTAAGTCTTCTAAGAGAAACTGCAATCTGTGAATGCGATCTCGGTCTAAGTAGATCGTTGGCTCATCTAAGATCAGGGGCATCCGGCGCACGGCCTTCGCTAAAACTTGGTGAATAGCGCAGCGCAACGCGATATTCGTTAACGCCCGCTCGCCCCCGGACATCAACGACGGGTTGATCGTCCGCCCGTTCTTAAGCTCAACTTCGATCTCGTAATCGTCGCGGACGCGCACCCGATTGTACGAATCCCCGGAGTCCATCAGCGAGAAGAATTCGTTAAAATAATAATTGAGCGCCTCCAAGTTGCGCTTGCGCAGCTCGATCTTCGTTCCCTGATAGACCGAGACGATCTCCGAGAGCTCGGCCTTGAGCTTGGTAATCTGCTCTTGGTCGGCCAAGACTTGGGCATACTCTTGCTGGAGACGCTCCAGGTGCTCCAAGCGCCCTTGAACAATCCCGCGCTCGTGGGCCACAGCATCGTACTGAGTCTGTAGAGCTGCGCGCTCCTCGTCGAGCTCCTTCAAGCGTTGCTGCACTACGGAACGCTTGGCCTCGATCTCGTCCTGGCCCACGAGCATCTGTTGGACCTGGCTGCGCCGATCATTCAGCCGCGCGATGTCCCCGCGTAGCTCGTTGAGCCCCTCGAGGAGCGCCTTGCGGGCGGCTTGCTTCTCGCGCCACTGCTCGCGGATTCTGAAGAGATCTTCGATCTCCCCCTTGATCGCTTCTAACTGTTTCTCTGCGTCCATCAGGCGGTTGAGCTCGCCGCTGAGGGCCGTGATCTCCGCCTCGAGCTTCTGCTCTTCTGACTGCTGCGCAGCGATGATTTGTGATTCTGTAGAGATCTGCTGCTCCAGCTGAGCGAGTGAGTCGCGCTGGTGCCTCTGGCGCTCGCGGGCCTCGCTCAGGGCCATACGCTTGAGCTTGAGCTCAGCACGACGCGCCGCCACGCGTTCGATCTCCACCGCTGCGGTGTCAATGGCCGCCTGCACGCGCTTCCACAGGACGAGCGCGTTCTCAAGCCGCTCGAGCTCCCGCTCCTCGTGAGAGACCAACCCCTCGCACTCAGCAATCTTTGGGGCAATCTGCTCCAGCATCTGGGCAAACTGCTCCTTGGGGACTTCTTGTCCGCAGGTGGGGCACCGACCCTGCTGGAGCAGGGCGTGCTTGGCGGCCCATTCCTGCCGGATAGCTTCGTATTGGGTTCTCGCTTCGAGCACAGCCCGCTTAGCAGCATCGCGCTGCTCCTCAAGACGGCGGAGCGACTCCGACCAGGCAGATTTTATCTGGGCTATCTTGTGAGCGTCCCACATCTGGAGGTCCTCAGAGAGCTGCGCCCCGAGGGTGCGGGCCTGGGCAACTATCGTCTGTATCTGGGATGCCAGAGCCTGCTCGTGGCTGCTGAGGGCCTCCTCCAGGGCCGTCACATCCTGGGCCATCTGCTCGATGCGCTCGGAGTCTCGCGTCGCGGCGCGTGACAGTTCGTTAATATTATTGCGAAGTTGGGCGATAGCCCGCTCGCGCTGAGCTCGCTCGGCGCTGCTGCGGGCTTTTCTCTCTCGAAGCCCTTGAAGAGATACGCGATGCTCTTCAATCTGGGCTTTGCACTCTGCCAGCCGCTCCGGAACGAGGGCAACTTCTGTAAAGGAGCTTGCTTGCTCTAGGGATTCCAGCACGCGTGCACTGTCTATCTCGCACTTCTGGAGACTGGCTTTGAGGGCTAGAACGGCCTTCTGATGCCGGGTGCTCAGCCGCTCGAGCGACCGTTCGAACTCCGCTCTCTCCGCTTCCCGCTGGGCTAAACGTTTCTGCTTGTCGGAGAGCTCCCTGTCAATCTGAGCGAGCTCGCGGGCCGCCCGGGCAAATTGCGCCAGGGAGTCGTCATAGCTCTGCAATAACTTATGGGCATCGGCACGGTTCTCGTCGATCTTCTTGAGCTCGCCCGCCAAGCTCTCCATCTGCTGGGTGAGCTCTCGTTTTTGTTTACCCAGCTCCTCGCGCTCCAGAGCGTCGATCTCGGCTCGCAGGCGCGCCTGACGGTCGGCGAGAGAATCTGCCTTGCGATTTATGGCCCGCAGGGCTGCTACCGCGCGCGGATTGACAAAGAGATCGAGCTTG
>JBBISQ010000122.1:0-3714 GCA_037441155.1 Candidatus Fraserbacteria bacterium | reverse complement strand
AAATTATTGCTCTTTCTGCCCAGAAGGTGAAGGGTAGAATAGGATAAGGGGGATAGACTTCGATGACATCTCCTGGTTTGGCAGCCTCGACAGCAGCCTGAATGGAGCCGTAGGTGCAGCCCAAGCAGACCTTCAGAACCGCGGGAACAGTTACTTCCTCACGCTGAGAATAGTCAGCTCTCCCCAGCCCTACTGCTGAACCAACCAGAACAACCACGAATAGCTTCACCAGCTTCATAGCTTATCACTCTCCTTACCTCTAGCTGCTGCGGAGTCATCCCCAGGTGCTCCCCCTTGGCCTTGAATAAGTCGTTCTAGTGCTTGTAGGAAAAGGTAGGACCTAATCTCCCTCAAGGATTCAAGAATCTCGGTAGCATCAGGGAGATCAATTATTGGATTATCAACCTCAGGCAGATTCTTAAGTTGCATCAGCAGTTGCAACATATAGTGGATCTGCTCCCCAACCTCGAACCCTAAGAATAGATCTCCCCTGTTAAAGAGAGCTGGAGGCTTGCTTCGACTGAGGGCCTCCTCAGCGATCACGTTATAGAGCGAAGCGAGATAGTCTGCATACTCCTCCAGGGTATATGCTGTGGCCCTCAGAGGGACCTCTATCAAGCGGGAGTCAATATCCAAGGACGCGTTCCCCGAATAAATTCCCGATGTTATGGCATTGAACCGCACAGTTATCTCCGCACCCTGCACACTCCCCGTGAACGTCCCCGACTCGTTCGGGTCAAACCGCACCGTCACCTGCCCGCTCTGCTCTGGAGAGAGCGTTGGCAGCACGCTCACGATCTTGTATGGCGCACTCGCGCTCAGCGTCAAGCTCACTGCTACACTCCCCTCGCTCTTCACCGTCAGCGTCTTCTCTATCGGCAACCCCACCTGCTCCGTCCCCAGGCCGCACGTCCGCAACTTGTTACACTGCTCCTGAGAAATTCTGGGCGGGAGTGGGCGTCTTTGCGTGTTATCGCCTCATATATATCACAAACGGGGAGAAAAGCCAAGAGAGCCATACGGAAATCACATACAGTTCAGCAGTTGGGTCTTCCACGCACAGCTCTAAGCCCAACACAAGCGATCTTGACCAAACTCCCTCTAGGATATAAAGCGACAGATTCTATATTACAAGCTCTTCGATCAGCCTCGGAATCTGACGGAAGTCGTCGGTATGCGCAGCCGCGACTTTGGTTAGCTCAAGGTCCTTCGGCGCAAACGCAATCGCCAGCCCAGCGATCTTCATCACCGAGATGTCGTTGAGATGATCTCCAACAAAACAGACTTCTTTCGAGTCGAGCCCCTGACGCGCACACAGCTCCCGCAAGTGTTGGTCTTTCGTCCATAAGTAAACGCGCCGGATGCTCTCCCCCGTGAACACGCCATCGCGCACCACCAGCCCGTTGGCAAGATAAAAATCCATCCCCAAGTCCCTGCAGATATACTCGGCGATGAAGTCCAGCCCGCTGGTGAGAATGCCGAGTCTATATGCTCTCTTGAGCTGAGCGATCGTCTCGCGGGCACCGGGCGTGTATGGCGGCGGCAGGATCGCTCTGTAAATCTTTTCAGCAGGAAGCCCCTTCAACAGCCGCGCGTTGGCGTCCATCCACTCCCAGTAGAGCTCTCTTCTGGGGAAATAGTGCTCCATCAAGCGATCCCATTGCTCCTTGAGCCCGGCAGCGTATCCAAGAGCATCCCAACTGCTCTGGAACGGCCCGTCGTACTGCACCAGCGTCCCGTCCATGTCAAAGAGTACAGCCTTGATCTTCTTCATATCTCCTCGCTCGAGGGCTTAGTGTACAACACTCTTGTCGAGCTGCGCCACCCCCGCTACAATGTGTGCCAACACTCTAAATTATAGAGAGGAGTCACTATGCCCCTGTCGGTGAAAGAATTACCCCGCGAGTTCCCGCGATGCTTTGTGCCAGCCGACGTTGATTTTGGTGATTGGGACCGGATCAAACCCATGCTCGACGAGCTCGAACGCCGCCCCATCAAGACGGCCCAAGACCTCGAAAGATGGCTGCTCGACTCTTCTGAGCTTGGCGCAGCGATCGGCGAAGAGGCCGCCGTCCGGCGCATCCGCATGACCTGCGACACTACAAACGACGAGTATCGAAAAGCATTCTTTCACTTTGTCGAAAACATTCAGCCCAAGCTGAGAGAGTACGGCCATCGGCTCAACGTCAAGTATGTCCAAAGTTCGACACGCTCTGCCCTGCCCAGAGAGAGATATTTCGTCTACGACCGCAGCACCGTTACCCAAGTCGAGATCTTCCGTGAGGAGAACATCCCGCTCATCACCGAGACGATCAAGCTCGCTCAAAAGTATCAGGTCATCTCCGGAGCGCAGACGGTGCACTTCGATGGTCGCGAGCAGACTCTGCAACAGATGGCGAAATATCTCGAAGAGCCGGAGCGCCCCACACGCCAGAGCGCGTGGGAGAAGATCGAAGAGCGTCGTCTGCAAGATCGCGAGGCTCTCAACGAGCTGTACGATCAATTAATTGAGTTACGCCAGAGGATCGCGCGCAATGCGGGCTTTGCGAACTATCGCGACTATGTTTTTAAGGCGTTTGAACGATTTGATTACACTCCCGACGACTGCCGGCGCTATCACGAAGCAGTCGAGAGACACATCGTTCCGCTGATGCGCGAATTGCAGAAGAGACGTCAACGCGAGCTGGGGCTCTCTGAATTGCGCCCGTGGGATCTCGCTGTTGATCCACAGGGGCGTCCGCCGCTGCGCCCCTTCCAAACAGCCCACGAGCTTATCTCCGGCTGCCAAGAGATCTTTCACAGACTCGACGGCGAGCTTGGCGCGCAGTTTCGCACGATGGCCCAGCTCAATCTCTTTGATTTAGAAAGCCGCAAGGGCAAAGCGCCAGGAGGGTATCAAGCGACCCTGACCGAACGGCGATTGCCGTTCATCTTCATGAACGCCGTGGGGCGCAACGCAGATTTAAGAACGATGCTGCACGAATCTGGTCATGCGTTCCACACGATGGCCACGCGCACCGAACCTTTGCTCAGCTATCGTCATGCGCCGACGGAGTTCTCCGAAGTCGCCTCGATGGGCATGGAGCTGCTCTCGAAGCCCTATCTGATGGTCTTTTACTCTGCGGAGGACGCCGAGCGCTCCGCGCGCGAGCACTTAGAAGGGATTGTGACTCTGCTGCCATGGGTCGCGACCATTGACGCATTTCAGCACTGGGTCTATACGCACCCGACTCATACGGTCGCCGAGCGCGAGGCGTATTGGCTGGAGTTACGTCGGCGCTTTGGTGGCATCGAAAGCTGGGCAGGCTACGAAGACGCCCAGAAGAATTTTTGGCAGCGCCAGCTCCATCTCTATCTGCACCCGTTCTATTACATTGAGTACGGGATCGCACAGCTTGGCGCGTTGCAGCTCTACGCACGGGCCAAGAGAGACCCTCGCGACGCGTTAGCTGCGTACAAACGGGCGTTGGCGCTTGGCGGCTCGCGCCCGCTGCCGGAGCTCTTTGCCGCGGCGGGGCTGAAGTTCGACTTTGGCGAAGAGACCGTCAGGCAAGCCGCAGCGCTGCTGCGCAATGAGCTACTGTAATCTGCGCCACGGCGACACCCAACGTTCTAATAAAGTTAAAAGCCCAAAGAGCAGGACACCCAAGAGCGCTAACGCGAAGATCGCTGCGAAGACCAAGTCGGTCTTCAGGGTAGCATTAGCCCGAAGCA
>JBBISQ010000121.1:0-3792 GCA_037441155.1 Candidatus Fraserbacteria bacterium | reverse complement strand
CACCGGCGATTTGCAGCTCCAAGTCTTCGATACGGACACGCTCTTTGTGCGCTATCAAGACCCGACCAATCCCAACGATATCAGCATCTATCTTGGCAAGATTTATACCGGCACCGCGCCGGGGACTCGCGCTCGTGCTATCATCTCTATTACTGATGCTGGTGGGAATCCGGTCAGCGTGACGGACATCGGTCGCACGATCTTTGTCACGGTCACCGACGCGGATGAGAACACCAGCCCCACCACCATCGAGACGGTCAAGGCCACGCTCTTCAACGCCCGCACCAAGCAGGCGATGGAGCTGACCCTGGTCGAGACCGGCCCCGACACGGGCGTCTTCCGCAATGTTGATGGTATCGTCTTAGTGGACTTCAAGAACAGGGGGCGGACGCTGGGCGCCGGAGAATTCGAGGCGCTCGATAAAGACACGATCCTTGCCTTCTATCAAGCGCCCGTCGGCGTCGTGCCCGTTGGGCCCCCGCCGGGTCCGCAAACCCGCACCGACGTCGGCGAGAACGCGCTCATTCGATGTGAGCGTGTCGTCCCGGTGCAATTGGCCCCCGGTGCCGAGAGCGAGATCACCGTGCGCTGCACGGCCAAGCAACAGCTGACCGCGCTCATCATCAGCGATCGGCCCGATCCGGCCTTCACCGTCACCGGCGACACCCGCGGCGGCACGATCAGCCCGCTCGCCCCGGGACAGAAGTTCGAGATCAAATACCGAGTGCGCGCCGGAGCCGCCCCGGGAACGTTTGCTATCACCGGATCGGCGACTCCAGCGACTGCCGCGGGCGCTGATCCAGCCAATACCGTAACGTGGACCTCGAACATCGAGGTCGCCGCTTCTGGCGCTGCGGCGGCCTTCGCCGAACTGAAGGTGACTACTGTTGATTCGAGCTTGGTCACCGTCACCCGCGACGTGCCCGATGGCATCGGGGCCAATAAGGAGTTCACCGTCACGGTGAAAGTCACGGCGAAACAAGCCCTGCGCGCCCTGCTCATCAACGACAACGTTGATGGCTGCACGCTCGTCGGGGGGACGGTCTCCCGCGCCGGAACTATTACCCCGCTCAATCCGGGACAGTCCTTCGAGCATAGCTATAAGCTGACCTGCCCCGAGGGCAGCGTCACGATCACGGGCACGGTCACCCCGGTCACATCAGCGGGTGCACAAGCTCCCGTGACCGTCAGCTCGACCTTCACCGTCGGCGCGGTCCCCACAGCGATGCTCGGCATGGGCGATAGCAACGATCCTCATGACTTCGCGGTCGCCCAAGTCAAGGTCGCCCATCGCAACCCCGCGCGCATCTCGTTCATCAGCCCCACTGGGCAAGAGATCAGCGAGTTGCGCATCGGCGAGGACGTCTTCGTCCAAGTCGAGGACCGCGACCAGAACGCCGACTCCGATAGAGTCGAGCGCGTCGTCGTCATGATCTTCGACGTCAACGGCGGTCAAGAGCTCGAAGTGCTCACCGAGACGGGCGTCAATACGGGCGTCTTCAGAAACACTGGCCCCTTGAAGATCGTCCCCAAGGCGGTGGCTTCCTGCCCCAACCCCGATGACCTAACAGTCTTCGGCCAGGGCCCGGAGGTCGTCTTCACGTCCACCGTGGACGAGCAGAACGATGGGCAGCTCGCGGTCGCCCGCGACGACGTCATCTACGCGACCTACTTCGACGACGATGTCGCCATGATCGAGAGCATTGACGAGATCAAGCGCGCTCTCGATGCCTTCGACGTCATCGCCATCACGGGAACGATCAAGTCGTCGGCCTTCGATCAGTTCGATAAGAAGATTCGCTTCGTCAACGACGCCGGCCAGCCGATCTCCGAGTACAAAGTGGGCATGGACGTCTTCGTGCAGTTAGAGGACCCCATCTCCAACTTCCGCTCGGACTTGGTCGAGCAGATCCCGGTGATCGTGCTCGACCGCAACACGGGAGATCGCGAGTGCGTCACCCTGCAGGAGACCGGCCCCAATACGGGGCTGTTCATGAACCAGCAGGGGTTGCCGCTGCGCCGTGGCCTGCCCAGCGACATCAATCTGGGCGACGGCGTCCTGCAGATGCAGGATCGCGACAACATCGAAGCGCACTTCCAGGCCGCCGATAACCCACAGGACTACGCGGCGACTTCGATCGGGATCATCCCGCTCTTTGAGCCGCCAACACCCGTGGGCAAGCCCACGGTCAAGTTCGACCCGGCTTCGATCGAGATCGGCAAGAGCTTCACCATCGAAGTGACCGATCCCAACCGCAGCGGCACGCTCACCGACGCCGTCACCGTGACGCAGCTGCGCGGTGGCCAGGTCGTCAAGACCTTCAAGGTCACCGTGACGCAGACAGCGCAAGCGGGCGTCTTCCGCAGCGAGCCTATCAGCACGGGTGAGCCCGGCAGCGGCGCAATGATTGAAGCCCAAGACGGCGACACTTTGAAAGCCGAGTACGCCGGCGCTGACCCAGCAACCGCCTCGCTCTTCTCGGCCAAGTTCGAAGTGAGAAACTTCAAGGTGACGCCCAACCCCGCGACCACCCGCGCGACCTTCCAGGTCGAAGGCTCGGGGATCGAGCGGACGGCCGTGAGCGTCTACGATCTGTCGGGGAAGCTCGTCTTCTCCGGCAGCAAGGCCGGTGCCTCGCTGGAGTGGAACGTCGCTGACATGGGCAACGGCGTCTATCTGTTCGTGATCACGGCGTCGGGCAAGGGCCAGACCAAGACGAGCCAGGTCATGAAGCTCGTGGTCCTGCGCTAGAGGGAACCGAATCCGTGGGGGCGGGGCTCCCCCCGCCCCTGCGGAACACCAATGGTGAATACGAATGTATAAGGAGGTTAAGCAAACGATGAATCGAACTTCGATCCTGGCGTTGGCGCTCGTGCTCTTGGCCGGCCTGACGGCTATCGCTCAAGAGGGCGTAGGAGCCAACCCAGTCTTCAAGAACGGCGTGGACGCGCGCGCGCTCGCCATGGGCGGAGCCTTCGTCGGCGTGGCCGACGGATACTCCAGCTGCTACTGGAACCCCGCGGGCGTCGCCAAGGCCGCTGCCGACCAATCTATTAAAGTCGGCGGCATGAATACCAATCTCTTTGGAGCTGGCATCAATTACAGCTTTGCCGGGGCAACCTGGACCCTCTTTGGGGTGCCCTGGGGGCTGAGCGTCTCGCTCGTCTCGATCACCGACATCCCGCTCGCTGACGGGAGCATGGGCAGCGACTCCGAGCTGCTGGGCGCCTTCTGTGGCGCCTTCCCCATCCCCATGGACGGGATGAACATCGTCGTGGGGGCTGCGGGCAAGTACTACAGCCACAGTCTCTTAGATGAGTCGGCGACGGGCATCGGCTTCGATGGCGGCTTACTCATAGACGGGCTGATTCCCGGCCTGACCATCGGCGCGGCGGCCTATGACGTGGGCGGCACGAAGATGAACTGGACCACCGGCTCGGTGGGGGTTGTAGACCAGCTCTTCCGTGTCGGCTTCGGGTTTGCGCTCTCGCCGGACTTTGTGCTGGCGGCGGGCGTGGATCTCTATGCTGGCGGGGAGATGGCGATCCGTGCCGGTGCGGAGTTCAAGGGGATTGGCCCCTTGGCGGTGCGTGCTGGGGCGGTTCGTCCGGCGGGCAGCGAGCAGTTTGCGCTCACCGTGGGTGCCGGGCTGATGCTGGGCACGCTCGGTGTGGACTTTGCGTGGCTGCAGAACAACATGATCGTCGGCGAGGGCGCCAGCGACACGATCGTGCTCTCGGCTTCGTTCAGCTTCGGCGGCGCTGAAGAGATGGCGCCTCCGTCGCAGTAAG
>JBBISQ010000120.1:0-3814 GCA_037441155.1 Candidatus Fraserbacteria bacterium | reverse complement strand
TTCGATCTGTCCGTAGCGCATCCGAATGACACGATGCGCATAGCGAGCGACTTCGGGATTATGCGTCACGACGATGATCGTCATCTTCTTCTCTTCGTTGAGGTGTTTTAAGATTTTCATAATCTGCTCGCCCGACTCGGCATCGAGATTCCCCGTGGGCTCGTCGGCGAGCAAGATTTCGGGATCGTTCGCGAGAGCGCGCGCAATCGCGACCCGCTGACACTCTCCCCCTGAAAGCTCTGAGGGCTTGTGATGGAGCCGGTCCCCTAAGCCCACTTGTTCCAGGAGCCGACGCGCCCTCTCGTACCGCTCTCTTCTTGGGACTCTCTGAAAGATCATGGGCAGCTCGACGTTTTTCAGTGCGGAGAGCGTCGGGACGAGATTGAACGTCTGGAAGACAAAGCCGACCTTCTTCCCTCGAAGCTCCGCGAGCTGATTGCCGTTCTGTTGGACGATATCAACACCGTTGAGCAAGATTCGGCCTTGGGTTGGGACGTCCAGCGCACCGATGAGATGCATCAGCGTGCTCTTGCCAGAACCCGACGGCCCCATGATCGCGACGAACTCCCCGTCGGCGATCTCTAAGTTCAGGCCGCGCAATGCCGGGACGAGCGTCTTGCCCATCTGATAAACCCGCGCCACGTTTTCCAGCTTGATCATAGGCTATTTCTTGTATGAGAACTCTATGAGCGTGATGCGGTTGACCATCTTGCCGTCCTTCTGGCGCTCTAAGAACGGGGGAAAGAGCAGCAGTTTACTCATCTCTAGATTAGCGAGAGCAAACAGGACGCGCTGCCCCGGATAGTTCGGGTGCGTGTAGATAGCACGGATCACTGGAACTCCCGCAATCTGGTCTTGGTTCTGTGTCTGGAGCACGGCGCCGTCGGGCAGGAGATAGCGTTCGTTGGGCTTGAGTTCGACTTTTTTCTCGTCGAGCACCGCCAGCGGGGACAGATCTATAATATCTTCTCGGCGCGGCTCGAAGCGCGCGCGTGCTGCCCCTGCAGCGCCGGAGGGGCCAAAGCCAGAGCCGATCTCGTCGGCCTTGCGCCCTTTGCTCTCAACCGTCTCGGTGATATCAAAGCGATCCCCATTGGGCTTGACTTCCATTGTATAGATACTCGGCCCAAACTCCGCTCGCTCGAATCTATAGACGACTTTGAGCGTTCCGCCGGGGTACTCCCCCATGCCGAAGATCAATTGAGCTAATGCCCAACCGCCACCAGCGAGCACAGCTAGGGCGACCAAAACGAGCACAACGCGAAGACGACGCGTGACCATAGTTCTCACCCTTCGGTCTTTTGTGATAGCTATAAATTATACGCCCAATTGTGGAGAACTCGTGGAGATCAGGGAGATGTGATCAGCCTTTGAAACGTTGCCCCCGTCTGAGTGAGCTGTGGTGGGGTTTGCAGCATATTTTTTGCAGCCTCGAGATTAGCGAGCTGGAACAGCTCAGCCGGCGGGAGATTTTTTGTGCGCTCGGTGTACTCGACATACCCGAAGAAATACCGCATCCAGAAGAACGACGCGAAATCCATCTTCAGATAGTGCGCAAGCTGCCAGATCGTCTCGACAAATCTGATGTCGAGGGGCTCCCAAAAGCTGAAGACATCTCGCGCGTACAGCCCCGCCGCAGCGGCGACCGGAGGCCCAAAGAGCTCTACGTCACGAGCTTTATACAGCCACGCTTCCCCGAGAAAGAGCTTTTTATTGAATTGTCGGGCGATCTCAGCGATCTGGAGCACCCGGTCGAGCAGGAAATCAAAGTTTATGGGATAGATGTGCATGTCAATATAATCAACCGAAGTGTTTCGTACCAGGCTCTCGATGTATGCTAAATTGTCCCACGTCCCAGCGCCCGCGCCGACCAGAACGCCAGCACGATCTAGCCCGTTGAGAACATACTGCACAATCTCGGTGAAATTCTGCACGGTGAAGGGCAGGCCCGTGTTCTCCTGCGCGGTCTTGGGCTCGTTCTCGACCGTGAGATAGTCCGGGCGGATCTCTGTGATAATCAGCTCGGCCATCTGGCGTTTTTCGCGCTTGTAGCGTTCGAGGGTGAGCGTGGCGTAGTAGGGTTCGACGGGCAGCGCACTGAGCGCCGAGGGTCGAAAAGCCGGCCCCATCCCCACTAAAAATCGTAGGTTCCGTCGGCGCAGTTCATCGCCCAGTCTTCTATACAAGGCGAGATACTCTGCTGAGCGGGGGAATTGGGGCATCAAGATGGGATATGTGACGGCGACTTTGACGGCGCGCACGCCCAGAAACTGAATGCGATCTAAATTGAAGAGAATGCTCTGCCAAGACTGTTCCGTGAGCACGCGCTCGCCTTGATTGGAGTTGGCTGCTAACAGTTCCGTGCTGAAGACCACAGCGTGCTTTGTGCCGTCCCAGTGGGGCGAGAGATAGCTTTCAGCTCCGTGGAGCTTGCTTTCTAATAGGGCGTAAAGATCAGCGTATTCGGAAGGGACAGGAGCTTGGGCCAGCAACAAGACTAATAGAGACGCACGCACACCCAGTCTCAGCATATATTATCTTGCAGCGACACGGTAGATCGCGCCGCCGTAGTGGACGACGTAGAGCTCGCCCCGTTCGTCTTCGCCAAACGAACTGATGCTGAACGGAGAATCTATCAGTTGGCGCATCGTCCAGCGCCCCGTGCTCTCTTGTCCTAAAGACCAGATTCGTCCGCTGCAGTAGTCCCCAAAGAGATAATGCCCGATGAGATTTGGGAACTGAGTCCCCCGATAGACGTAGCCGCCGGTGACTGAGCACCCCAGGGAGTGATCGTACTCGGCGATGGGCAGCTCCAGCCCTTGAGTATTACAGAGCGTCGGGGGATCATAGCACTGCGAGCCCTCCATCGTTCTCCAGCCGTAGTTCTTGCCCTTCTCGATCAAGTCTATCTCTTCCAGACGGTTCTGACCGACATCGCCGGCGAAGAGCCGCCCGGTGCAGCGATCAAACGAAAACCTCCAAGGGTTTCTCAGGCCGTAGGCCCAGATCTCGCCTTGGGCGTCGGCTCGCCCCACAAAGGGATTGTCTTGCGGGATCGCATACGGCTCTTTCTCTATATCAATTCGCAAGAACTTCCCCAAGAGAGATGCTAAGTTCTGGGCGAAATTGAACGGGTCGCCTGCAGCGCCGCCGTCGCCAAGCCCAATATAGAGAAACCCGTCGGGGCCGAATTTATTGAGCCCGCCGTTGTGATTGCCAAAGGGCTGCTCAATTTCTAAGATGATTCTCTCGGTACGGTCAGCAAGATCGGGATTGCTCGAAGAGACTCTATACTCAGCGATCACTGTCTTGAGGATGCCCTCTTTGCGCGCCGTGTAGTTGACGAAGAAGCGCCCGTTCTCTTCATATTTGGGATGAAACGCGACGCTGAGCAGCCCCTTCTCGCCGCCGGACTCGATCCGGTCGCGAATGTCTAAGAACGGGGTCGCGAGCGTCTGTCCGTTGCGGATGATCTTTATGACGCCGGCCTGCTCGACAATAAATAAACGGTTAGAACCGTCGCCGGCGTGCGTCAGATAGACCGGGCGCGTGAAGCCATCAGCCACTCTCTGAAGCTCAAGCTGGGGTATGGTCGTCGGAGATCGAACACTGCAGGGGTCAACGGGCTGAGGCTGCTGGCTCGCAGAGATGGCACATGCCGTCAGGAGAAGGACCAGCAGCGCGCTTCCGACAAGAGAGAGCTTCTTCATAATATGCGACCTCCCTCGAAGATCTTGGCGCTATTGTGCCTGATCGTCAGAGGCCTTGCAAGCGATCCCAGAAATCACAATACGGCTTGCGCAGCTCTCGCCCC
>JBBISQ010000119.1:0-3825 GCA_037441155.1 Candidatus Fraserbacteria bacterium | reverse complement strand
GAGTTGGCGGTGAAGCCTCCGGCGGCGCTGATCGTGGGGCATGAGACGCGCGGCATCTCTCCTGAAGTCTTAGATCTTGCTGATGTGATCGTCGAGCTGCCCATGTTCGGGGTGACGCGCTCGCTCACGGTCGCGGCGGCCGCGGCGGTCGTTGCGTATAAGCTGCTAGAAACGTCACGGTAGGTGTTCCAGGTCGTCTAAGTCCTTATGTCTCCCTGTAGCCCTTTTATTGGCTTTCAGATGATCAAGGCTGATCATGTTGACCTCGATATCGTCAATCACAGCCTGAACTCGTGCCGCATAGCACTCTTCAAAAGTCACCCCGGAAGCCGATGTCACGATCTCTATTCGGAATGGCGGGACGCCCATGCGGATAACCTGGTTCTCTTTGAGAAATAGCTCTGGCGAAAGCTCTGGAACGTTGAAGCCGAATTCTTTGAGCACTGTGACGAGCTTGGCTGCGTTCTGAGGGGTTCGAGCGACCCAGATGTCCATATCGGCTGTGGCACGCGGATAGCCGTAATAGCCCACAGCGTATCCACCCACGAGCAGATACTCAACTGTGTGAGAGTTCAGCAACCTCAAGAACTCTTTGAAGTCGGGCGGTAGGGTTGGTGTACCCATAGAGCGTCTGCCGGATTAATTCCAGAGCCTGAAGACGTTCAGCGGGCGTCTTAGAAAGCCAGAAAGCCTTTTCATCCGACTCATCTCCCAGAGTCGAGATCACAAGCGTTGATCTATCGACTTTTGGTACAAGATCGCTCATAGCGTTTTATTGTACGGGTCGTGCTCACGAAGTTCCAGTTTACTTTCCCTGAAACTTCGGCGCCCTCTTCTCTAGAAACGCTTGCAGACCCTCGCGCACGTCCTGCGTTTGCACGGCTAGGGCTTGAGCGTTCGCTTCGTAGTGCATCACGTCTTGGAGCGTCATCTGCAGCCCGCGGTTCATGCCCAGCTTCATCAGTCCTAGCGCGACCGTTGGACCTTCGGCGAGTCTTTTGGCCCAGGTGCGAGCCATGTGCAGCACCTCGCTCTGTGGGACGCATTTATTGGCGAGCCCCAGCTCGACTGCGTGAGGGCCGTAAATCTTCTCGGCGAAGAACGCCAGCTCTTTGGCCTTGTGCAGCCCCACGAGCCTGGGAAGCAAAAAGAGCCCTCCTAAGTCTACGACCAGCCCGCGCTGCGCAAAGATCTCGCAAAAATACGCGTCTTCGGCTATGACTATAAGATCGCATGCCAGCGCAAGCTGACATCCCCCTCCGGCAGCAACCCCATTCACGGCAGCGATCCACGGTTTTTCCATATCGAAGATCTTCACAATCAACGGGTTGAAGAACTCCACCAGCCAGCGTCGGACATCCAGAGGATTGTTCAGATCGAACCCCTCGCCCATGTTCGAGAGATCGGCCCCGGCACAGAACGCTCGCTCGCTCCCCGTGAGCACCACAGCGCGCACGCTCGCGTCGGTGCGCACGGCTTCTAGCGCGCTGTGCAGCTCGCGCAGCATGGGGAGATTGGCAGCGTTGAGCACCTCAGGGCGGTTGAGGGTGATCGTCGCCACGCCATCTGTGACTTCGTATCGAATGGTCGTGTAGCTCACGATTGGCTCCTTTCGGTCGTCAGGCGTTCGAGGGCGCCGAGATAGTGTCCGTGGCCGAGCCATTGGCCGCCGTCTATGACGAGCGTCGCGCCGGTGATGAAATCTGCGTAATCCGAGACGAGATAAGCCGCGGCGCGTGCGATCTCGATGGGCTGGCCAAAGCGCCCCAGGGGCACGGTCGCTGTGACAAGCTGTTTCGCTTCTGGAGTAGGCCAGAGGGCTTTGGCAGCGCCCTCGGTCTCTACGGGGCCGGGAGCGATGGCGTTCACGCGAATTTTATATCGAGCCCACTCGACAGCGAGCGTCTTGGTCAGAGCCAGCACGCCGGCCTTGGCGCACGCGGAGTGGACTGTTCCGGGGCCGCCGGTCCAGGCATACGTCGCGATGATATTTAAGATATTGCCCCCGGTCCCTTGGGCGATCATCTCCTTGCCTGCGGCACGAGAGCAGTAGAACGTCCCGTCTAACACAATTCCGACGACGGCGCGCCAGCCATTGACCGAGAGATCTTCGGCGGGGCAGATGAAATTCCCCGCGGCATTATTGACTAAGATATCTATCTTGCCAAAGCGTTCCTTGGTGACGGCGATGAGCTGTTCGACTTGGGCGGGATCGCGCACGTCCGTTGGGACGGCGAGGGCTTGTCCGCCGCGCTCTTCGATCTCGCTGACGGTCTGCTGAAGATTCTCTAATTTGCGGCTTGCTACGACGATCTTGGCGCCGAGACGGGCGAACTCTAAAGCCATTGCCTTGCCCAGCCCTGTCCCTCCGCCGGTAATGATCGCGACTCTCTCTTTGAGGGTCTCTTTCGGTAGCATGGGGCCTCCCTTGACTTGTGTGAGAAATCTGTCAGAATGATAACGACAAATGAGCGCACTGACAACGCGAGAAGAATCGTGCCCTCGCATCATCTACGAGGACGCCGATCTGTTGATCTTGAATAAGCCTGCGGGCGTGCTCATGCACGGGGATCGTTTGGGTGAGCCAACGCTGCTGCGCTCTGCTCTCGAATATCTGCGCTCTTCAGGGAGCGTCTCGGATTTTCAGCCCGCCTTCGTGCATAGGCTCGACAAAGAGACTTCAGGCGTAGCTGTGCTCGCCAAGACCAAACATGCCCTGCGTGCGCTCAATCGCCAGCTCAAGTTCAAGAAGATCGAGAAGAGATACGTGGCGCTCGTGGCGGGAGAGATTCGTCCGCACGGCTCGATCCGGGTGCACTTACAGAAGGCGATGGACAGGAAGCGCTGGTTGGCGCTGATGGTTCCGGTCAGGCGCGGGGGCATCTACGCTCAGACGGATTATAAGCGCTTAGAGCTCTTTGAGTTTGGTGGCGCACAGCTCTCGCTCGTCGAAGCGTATCCGCGCACGGGCCGGACCCATCAAGTGCGGGCACACTTTGCAGCTATCGGGTGTCCCATCGTCGGGGACGATCTCTACGGGAACGCTGAGCTGAACGAGCGACTCCGTCGCGAGCTGGACATAGAGAGAATGCTCTTGCACGCTGCAGCAATTGAGTTTGCGCATCCGACGACGGAACAAAGAGTGCGCGTGGAGGCGCCGCTGCCCGAAGATTTTCACGCCGTGCTCCGTCGGCTGCGCTTGGGATAGGGGCACAAGTCGGCGATGACGCACTGCTCGCACAGGGGTCTTCTCGCTTTACACGTCTGTCGCCCGTGCCAGATCAAGTGCAGGTGGAGCTGATATTTCAATCTGTTAGGGACGAGTTCATTCATCACGTCGTGCGGGTCTTGGTTTTTCTTCACCAGCCCCAGTCTCTGGGTGATCCGGTGAATATGAGTGTCTACGGGGAAGTAGGGCTTGTTGAGGCTGAAAGTCAATACGACCCCGGCAGTCTTCTTGCCCACGCCGTCAAACTGTAAGAGTTCGTGCACGGCTTCTTCGGTGCTCAAATCTTTGAGATAGCTCAGATCATAGGCGCCGCGCTCGCGCTTGATGCGGCGTAGAATCTCTTGGATGCGCTTGGCTTTTTGGTGATGCAGCCCGCCGACTTTGATCGCCTCGGCGACTTTTGTTGTGGGCGCGCGCACGATGCTCTCGTATGTCGGGAATCGCTCTTTCAGAGATTGGTAGGCTCGATCTCGATTCTGATCGTTGGTGTTCTGGGAGAGAATAGTGAGAATTAAGATGTCGAGCGGGTCGCCGTGGCTGTGCCACTTGAGCGTGCCAAAGTGCTCTTCCAGACGCTTGGCGATCTGTACGACTTT
>JBBISQ010000118.1:0-3867 GCA_037441155.1 Candidatus Fraserbacteria bacterium | reverse complement strand
TGTTACAAGACCGCTCCGGCGGCCCCCAGTGGGTCCTGCTTGACCCCATCTTAGGCGTCACGGCTATTGACGACCTAGCCAAGGAGGTTGGCGACGTCAAGGCCTGCGAGATGGTCAAGGAAGCCATCTCCGTTCAGGGCGACAACGTCGTGATCAAGCTGCGGATCCCCTTCTCGCCCATGTTGCAGATCCTGGCGGGCACGTGGGGAGCAGTGCTGGACAAGGAATGGATGATCGCTCAGGGCGACTGGGACGGCAAGTGCGATAACTGGCGCAAGTGGCACGACCCGGCAGCAGAGAAGAGCACCATCTTCAACAAGGCCAACGGCACCGGCCCCTATAAATTGGAGAAGTGGACCCCCGGTGAGGAGATCCGCTACACCCGCTTCGACGGGCACTGGCGCGGCAAGGCCCCCTTAGCCAAGGTCGTCTACAAGGTGATGCCGGAGTGGGGCACGCGGTTGGCTGCCTTCCAAGCGGGCGACTTGGACAGCATGGACGTGCCGCGAGCCTTCGTGGCCCAGATGGATCCCTTGGTGCAGGCTGGCAAGGCCGTCATGTACAAGGACCTGCCGACCAACACCGCCCAAGACGCCTTCTTCAACTTCAAGGTCGCTGCTGAGAGCACATTCATCCCGCTCTTGGGCCGCGACAAGAAGCCCGATCTGTTCAGCGACATTCACATGCGCAAGGCCTTCAACTACTGTCTGGACACGGACACCTACATCAAGGAGGCATGGTTAGGCGAGGCCAAGAAGCGCCGTGGGCCTATCCCCTCAGGCTTGCTGGGCTACAACCCGGAGCAGCCAGTCTATGAGTTCAGCTTGGAGAAGTGCGAAGCCGAGCTGAAGCTCGCCTGGGGCGGAACGGCAGACAAGCCCGGCCCGGCGTGGGAGCAGGGCTTCCAGGTAACGCTGACCTACAACACCGGCAACGTGCAGCGCAAGATCGCCGCAGAGTTGCTGGAGAAGACCCTGGAGTCGTTCAACGCCAAGCGCGGCCGTGCGCCCTCGATCAACGTCAACGTGCTCGACATGCCCTGGCCGTCGTATTTGAAGGCCCTGGATGCCGAGCAGCTGGCGGTCTTCTGGATCGGCTGGTTGGAAGACTATCACCATCCGCACAACTGGGTCCAGCCCTATCTGGAGAGCAACGGAGCATTTGGCGGCTTCCAGCAGTTCGAAGTCATCCAAAATGTCAAGTATGAGCCGGTGCACGCCAAGGGCATCTTGCAGCCCAAGGATTACAAGAACCTGCAGGAGATGTTCGACGACCTGATCGAGAAGGCCCTCTTGGAGAGCGATCTGAAGAAAGCCGAGAAGATCTACTTTGACATCCAGAGGCTCGCTATAGAGTGGGCCGTGGATATCTTCCAGGCAGAGTTGTTGGGACGGCGCTACTTCCAGCCTTGGATCAAGGGCTGGTACCACAACCCCGCATACCCTGGTGACTGGTTCTTCGTCCTCTCGAAGGGCTAAGCTCTCAGACACGCTAGATGGCGCGACAAGGGCCGGAGGCGAGCACCTCCGGCCCTTGCTAATTTTCGGGTTTTATGTTATCATACGCTCACGCAAGGATTTGAAAGCCTATGCTGGCTTACATCGTGCGGCGATTACTTCTTTTGCCTGTATTAGCCCTCGGAGTTACTCTCTTTGTCTTCAGCATGTATGCGATGCTCGGCCCCGTCGAGCGGGCGAGCCTCTACGTGCGCGATATCCCCAAGACAAAAGATGCCCTGGAGCGCATCATCAAAAAATACTGCCTCGATTGCCCTATTCACATTCAATATTGGAACTGGCTAGTAGGGATTCGCAACCCTGACACGGGGGAGATTGAAGGTGGAGTCCTGCGCGGCAACTTGGGCTGGTCGAAGACTGCTCAACGCCCTGTTCTGGATGCCCTGCTGTACTATTTGCCTGCAACCGCCGAGCTCGTTCTGTGGTGTGCTATTCCCGTGCTGCTGGTCGGCATCTGGCTTGGAGTTAAAGCCGCTGTCTATCAGAACACCTTCATTGACCATATGGCGCGCGTCTTTGCCATCGTCGGCTGGTCCTTTCCCACATTTGTTTTTGGCTTGCTTGCCCTGATGATCTTCTATGCCAAGGTCCCGTGGTTGCCCGCCGGACGGCTCTCCGAATGGGCCATCCAAGAGGTTATATCTGGGAATATCGTTCAGTACACACGGATGAACACTATAGACGGGCTATTGAATGGCCGTCTGGATTTTTTCTGGGATGCGCTGCGACACTTGATCCTGCCCGTGATCACGCTCTCGTACTTAAGCTGGGCGCTTATCTTGAGGGTGATGCGCTCCAGTATGCTTGAGACACTTCGACAAGAGTACGTCACCGTTGCGCGGGCGAAAGGGCTGCCTGAGAGAGAGGTCATCAATAAGCACGCTAAGCGCAACGCTCTCATCCCCATCGCGACCATTGGGGGCTTGACGATCATCGGCTTTCTGAATGGTGTCGTCATCACCGAAACCGTCTTCAACTACCGTGGGTTGGGCTACTGGACAGCCGACGCCGCCTTGCATTTGGACATTATTACGGTGCTAGGGCTCTCACTCTTCCATGGGATTCTCTTGATCATAGGAAATCTCATTGTCGATCTGATCTACGTTGCTATTGACCCCCGGGTGAGGCTAGAATGAAGACCCTGAGAAAACTCTTCAAAAACCCCCTGTCGTTGACAGGCATCGTTCTTGTTGCGTTCTTTGCCCTTGTGGCTATCTTCGCACCGTGGCTTGCGCCTCCAGATCCTCCGGCAGCGCGCCCCGATGACCCCTATCGTATCGCCCAATGCGGCTACCTGCCGACTCCCAAGCCCCCGACAAACCCTAACCCCCTCGGGGATATTATCAAGATCATCACCCGCCAAGCGAAGATCTGTGAGGTCAACCCCTTCGGCACCACGGAGAACCAATATGATATTTATTACGGTGTCGTCTGGGGGACGCGCACAGCGTTCTTTGTCGGCTTAATCATCACTGCAGCGAACGTCTTGATCGGGTTGTTCGTCGGCTCGTTGAGCGCCTATTACGGCAAATGGTTCGATGAGCTCATGATGCGCATTACGGACGTCTTCTTAGCGTTCCCCTTCTTGGTCGCGGCGGTGACGATGGCTGCAGTGCTCCGCGCGAAATTCGGCTCCAGCGGCGGTTTGATGATCGGCGTGATCGCGTTGATCGTCTTCGGCTGGATGAGCTACGCCCGGCTCATCCGAGGAGATATTCTCTCGATTCGCGAGCGCGAGTACGTGCTCGCGGCCCGCGCTGCCGGCACGAGCGACGCGCGCATTTTGCTGAAGCACATCTTGCCCAATGCGATCTTCCCCACGCTCGTCGTCGCTTCGATGGACATTGGGTCGTATGTGCTCAGCTTCGCCGGGTTGAGCTTCTTGGGGTTGGGGGCCGAAGTGGGCTTTGCCGACTGGGGCCAGATGATCTCCTTTGCGCGCAACTGGATCATCAATCTCGATCAGTATTGGTATATTGTCTTCTGGCCGGGGATGGCGATTCTCTTCTTTGTGCTGGGGTGGAACCTCATCGGCGATGCCTTCCGCGACATTTTGGACCCGCGCCTGAAAGGTCGCACCTAATGCGCTCGACGCGCTCTAAGACAACCCCGCCCTCAAAGCCCCCGCGCTCGTGATGCTTCTTCATCATGCGCTCGTGAGCTTCTTGGGACGAGATGCCCTCAAGCTGAAAGCGAAAGTAGATCGCTTCTAACAGATCAACAAGCTCGTCCAGCTCGCCCGACTGTGAAAACTCCTTCGCTTCTTCGAGGATCTTCGCGCTCGCGTATCTTTTGAGTTCCTCTCCCTGCACACGGCGGAAGCTCGGCTTGTGGCCGGCGCGCATAATGA
>JBBISQ010000117.1:0-3930 GCA_037441155.1 Candidatus Fraserbacteria bacterium | reverse complement strand
GAGAGCGCGCGCTTTGGCATAGCGATCTGCGTCGATCTCTTCTATCCCGAACTCGTTCGGTCGCTCGCCCAACGCGATATTCACATTCTCTTTAACCCCTCGAACATCCCGGAGAATCGCATCGCGCTTTGGCGCTCGCTTTTGTGCGCTCGCGCTGCTGAAAACACGATCTTCGTCGCGTTCGCCAACAATACCAAATCGTCTTATCCCGATGACCGCCCCGTCAGTGGCCATTCGATGGTCTTCTCGCCCAAGGGCGATCTTCTCTTTGAAGCCGATGATTCTGAGGGCGTCTATACTGTCGAGATCGAGCTCGCTCAGATCGCCGAAGCTCGGAAGCGCTGGCCCTATCTCGCTGATAGTGCTTCTTTGGAGAAGATCGAGAGCGACCGAGTGGTGCGCAAAGAGTTCTTCACTTAGGGCAGATGGGGCTTGACTGTCAGCTCGTCTTCAGCAGCCTGCTCCAGCCACCGCACGAGAGCGATCAGGCGCTCCCGCGCTCTCTGAAAGAGCTTCTGTCCGGCTTCTTGGGAGGCCTCGCGCGGGTCGAGGGTCGCCCCGGATTGAGAGAAGTCAATCGTGTCCAAGGGGAGCTGGGCTCCGTCTTTGGTTGTCGCAAAGACTGCAGAAGCGCCCTGCGTAGCCGTCTCTATCTGAGTGCGATCCACCACATTGGGGTCAATCGCTAACATCATAGAAGTCTCAATGGCTCCGGCGTGCGTGCCTCGACTCTGAAAAAGCTCATTGGTAAGCTTTTGCACTTCAGGGTCGAGCCACCACGCCCACACCACAGCAAAGATATGCTCAGCGCGCAGTTGGCGACAGATCTCTTGCAGCGCGGCGGTGTTGCCACCATGACCGTTGACGAAGACGATCCGGCGCACCCCGTGCGAGGCCAAGCTTTGGGCGATCTCTTTCATATAGCGCCGGAACGTCTCGGGCGAAACCCAGAGTGTCCCCCAAAACTGCCGATGATGCTCGGAGACCCCGACGGGGATTACGGGTGTGCAGACGAGATTCAAATCCTGGGCGACTTCGTGCGCAAGGGCGTGCGCCGTGAGAAAGTCTGTACCCAAGGGCAGGTGCGGGCCGTGTTGCTCCGTGCTGCCCACAGGAACAAGCGCGACTTGAGCACTCTGAAAGAGCTGCCGCGCCTGCCACCATGAGATGCGCTCCAACATAGGAGCTCAATTATGAGGCTTTTTCATGGTGCTGGCAAGTCTTGCCAAGCTTAACGCGCCCGACACGACCCCCTCTGGAGCTCTTCTAATGTGCACAGCCTCAGCCCGACTCGCATGAACCGTACGATCTCTTCCAACGCCTCAGGAGGATAGGCCAGGCGCGGGTCATAGTCGCCGATATCATGGAAGTCTAGAATGAGCCATCCTCCACGACGATACACTTGGTCAATCTTGACGATCACCTCTTGGGGGCGTGTCTCTTGCTGCACTTGAAAGTAGACGAGCTCCCAACGGCTGCCAACACCATGGTCAACCAAGGGCAACGAGTTGATGACGCTAAATATATTCGACCGATGATATCCATAGACATTCCTGATCTGCTCCAAAACGGAATCGTCATAGAGTCCAAAAGGGCTGAGAAAACCAGACACAGCAAATCCCTCGCGTTCCAGGAAAGCCTTCGACTGTTCAAGCTCCGCGCGTATCTCGGTGGGGCTGAGTCCACCTGTTCCAAGCTTGGGCTCCACCAAGGGCCGGTGAGTCACCGTATGCGAGCCGATCTCCCAGCCGTTCTTGGCTAGCTCTTTGATCTGCTCCAGGGTCATATAATCAATGTGGCCAATCCGGCCGGTCACGATGAAAGCCGTTGCTGGAGTCCGGTAGCGGTGCAAGATCGGGAATGCCTCGGTGAAGACTTTTTCGTAGTCGCCAAAGTGGAGCGATACCGCTGCGACGAGTCGGCATTCTCCCTCCTCAGGGGCGGAGAACTTTTCCATAAGATCGAGAGTTTGATCTGTGGTCAGCACTGGGGAACCGTACCACGCCTCCCCTGGATGAGGGCCCGCCCATCCGCATACCGTCCCGGGGATCGGGCTCCATGTCGGGGACACCAGCAGCCCTACTCCCAGCAAGAGACTGACTACTTTCACGATTCTCACAGCCATTCCTCCTCCCGCAGCTCCTTGCTGCCCTTCCACAGCCAGTACACATAAGAGATGCCAAGAAAGGCCGAAATGGCTAACAACGAGAGCAAGCTGTCGTAGAGCCATACTCCTCCAAGCCCGATTGCTGCTACAGCGCCGACCTGTCCAAGCCCGATTGCTGGAACGTTGCAATACACCGCTAGACCTCCTCTCTCTTCTACCACTTTTTCCTTGCAGACACCAACTCCAAGAGATACGCATACACGCGCACAAGTGATAATAACGTATAATAGAGCAGCTCAGGGATGAGAGTGCATCGGATGAGCACGTCTACCCAATCTAAGCCTCTGACCCATCTGAGCTGCACTAAGCCTCCCACCCAACTTATCAAGAAGACTACGATGGGGATAGGATGCCACCAGGGACGGGGAGCCCAGTGGCCTGTAGCTTGTACTCCAACTCCAATAATCATGCCGATGATCCCCAAGAGCAAGAGAAAATGAACGTGATTGAACGCATCAATAGCGGTGAACCGAGTGATCCCGTGATCTAGAAGAACTTGCACGCCTCCTCGATACCAGCGCAGGCGCTGCCGCACCAGTGCACGCAGTGTCGGCACGCTGTGCGTCTGGACGCGCATCCTGGGGTTGAAGACCGCCTTCCAGCCCGCCTTCTTGAGCCGCACCGTCAGGTCGTAGTCCTCGATGAGATGGCCCACCCTATACCCTCGGATTTGGCGGAGCGCCTTGAGCCGGTAGACTCCACAGACCCCGTGAATGATCATGATATTGCGCCACGTAGCCACACGATCCGCGTTGAAGCCCCCATACTCCAGCTTCTGCAGGCGATGGAGCAACCCCTTTCCCACAAGCTCAACCGAGGAACATATGCCCCCGATCTCTTCGTCAATATCGCGCTCAAATTGCTTGACCGCCTCCTCCACAAGAGTCGGGGCGAAGACGGCATCGGCGTCGGCGATCAGCACGAGATCGCAGTCGCTCTCGCGCAGGTACTTCAGGGCATAATTGATGGCGCCTGCGCGCAGCGAGCCGTCGGCCTTCTTCGTGAGGCATTCAATCTGGGGGTACTTCTGCTGGAGATGGGTGACGACGAGCTCCGTCCAGTCGGTCGAGCCATCGTTCACAACGATGATCTTCTCCAAGGGATACGTCTGATGCGCTAGGGATTCCAGACACGGAGCAATCGAGCGGTCCTCATTATGGGCGGGGATCACGGCCACGACTCTCAGGGTAAGTTTTGGGTGAGGGTGAGCCGATCTGTCTTCTGCGGCAGCAAGCCCGTGGCCACAAGCAGCCCGCTCTGATCGTATCCGGGTTGGCTCTTGCTCCAGCGCAGCGATCAAGGCGGCGTTTTCATCTCGCATTTGAGCTACCTCACGCTCTGTAGCAGTCAACTGCTCCTGGAGCAGCCGATTCTTCTCAGCAAGCTTCTGGCAGAGAGCAGTGTGGGCTTCTTTGAGCCGGACCAGCTCCTCCTCTACAGCACCCAGCAGGGTCTGGAGGCGTTGGTTCTCTCTCATCAGTTCCTTGGCTGAGCTCGACGCCCTTGCTTGAACCTCTTCTTGATTTTTGGATGAATCTGTGCTATAAACAAGCGGGGCGTTTGGGATGAAGCTCCCTTGCGGAGCGGGCATGGCAGTGCCGCACATCTCAAGCGCCTCCTCTTTTATATGCTCATTAACAGTAAGAGAGTTAGCTCATATAATATACTCAAGAGCGCCTACTAAGGATTCATGGGAGATTGGATCGATGGCTCCACTCTTCGGGATATCCTTCAACAGCTCCATATGGTTCCAAGCTCCATCT
>JBBISQ010000116.1:0-3995 GCA_037441155.1 Candidatus Fraserbacteria bacterium | reverse complement strand
ATATCCGAAGGGGGCTCGCCACGAAAGCCCTCCAAAATCTTAAAACCCCGAATCTGGCGGATCATCCGGTGGGCTCCCAACTCGCGGATGGGCGCCATCCGGAAGGTCACATCGCGCAGGGCTTCGACATAAATCCCCCCAAGCCCAAACATCAGCAGCGGCCCAAAGAGCGGATCGCGCTTCAACCCCAAGATCGTCTCCTTGCCCCCTTGAACGAACTCCTGCACGAAGACCCCCGTGATCTGAGCGTCGGGCTTGGCCTTCCTCACGTCATTGAGCATCCGGCGATACCCCTCGCGCAGCTCCGTGTCATTCTGAATATTGAGCGTGACGCCCCCCACATCGAACTTGTGCACGATATCGGGGGAGACGATCTTGAGCACCACCGGGTAGCCGATCTCGTGTGCGGCCAAAAGAGCTTCTTCTTCAGTCTTTGCTAAGCGATACTTCAGCATGGGGAAGCCGTAAGCCCTCAACAGATCGTGGGCTTCGGGCTCCAAGAGCACGGAGCGTCCCTCGCGCTGGGCACGAGCGATGATCCCCCGCGCCTGCTCGATTTGCACGTCCCGAAAGACTCTGAACTCCGTGCGTGGGCGGTGCACCCACTTGCAGTAGCGGGCCATCGCCGCGAGGGCGCGTGCTGCCCGCTCCGGGAAGCTATAGTTTGGGATATTTGCAGTCTCTAAGATCTCTATAGCGGGCCGAGCGTCGGTGACCGCCATCAAGCAGGCGAGCACCGGTTTCTCAGCATGAGTCTCCTGCACCGCGCGCACGATGTTCCGCGCAATGTCCTCTAAACTCATCAAGATGTGCGGCGCGGCGATGACAATCACACCATGCACGGTGGGATCAGTCAAGACTGTCCGCACGATGGTCTCGTAGCGCTGCTCATTGGGTTCGCCGGTCATGTCGACGGGGTTGCCCACGGTGACCGTCGGGGGCAAGAGCTCCCGAAGCTGTGCGGTCGTCTCTTGAGCAAACGGGGCGAGCTGGAGCCCGTATCTGACGGCGGCGTCCGTTGCTAAGATCCCCGCGCCGCCGGCGTTCGTGACGATAGCGATTCTGTTGCCCTTGGGCAGAGGCTGTTGCGCAAACGCCACGGCGTAGTCGAAGAGCTCTTCGATGGTCTCTACCCTGAGCACGCCCGACTGCATGAAGACCGAGTCATAGACTTCGTCGGAGCCGGCCAGCGCTCCCGTGTGCGATGTCGCGGCTTTGGCCCCTTCGAGGGTGCGTCCGGATTTGATCGCGAGGATGGGGATCTTCTTGGGGCGCTCGCTCGTGATCTCTGTAGCGAGCTTGTGGAACCCCTGGGGGTCTTCCAAGTCTTCTAAATAGAGCAAGATGACGTCGCTGAGCGGGTCATCTTTCAGATACTCCAAGAGATGGTTCTCGTGCAAGTCGGCCTTGTTCCCGATGGAGATGAACTTTGAGAGCCCGATCTTTTGGCGCTGGGCGTATTCGAGCGCGGCCACCCCAAGAGCGCCGCTCTGCGAGATAAACGCGATATTCCCCGGTTTGGGCATCCCTGGGGCAAACGTCGCGTTCAGGGAGACCTGGGGGTCGGTGTTGATAATCCCCAGACAATTTGGCCCCAAGAGCGCGATCCCGTAGCGTCGCGCGATCTGGTGGAGTTCGGCTTGGCGCGTGGCGCCCTCTCCGCCGATCTCTTTGAACCCCGCGCTGATGACAACAGCGGCACGCACGCCCTTGCGGCCGCATTCGTCCAAGACGCCCGCAACAGCTGCTGCCGGCACGATGATCACGGCTAGATCGATCTCATCGGGGATATCGAGCACCGACGGGTAGGCCTTGACCCCCAAGATGCTGGGCGCTTTGGGGTTGACGGGGTAGACGACGCCGGTGTAGCCGGAGAAGAGAATATTCTTGAAGGTGACTCGGCCTAAGCTATCGGGCTTGGTGGACGCGCCGATGACGGCGACCGATTTGGGCGCAAAGAGCGCGTGGAGAGTCTCTCGTGTATGAACGGTCATATCTTTATGATCTCACAGAAAGGCGCCCCATGCAAGCCAGACCGGACCTCTCCCCCGGCCCCTCCCCTAAAGCGGGAGGGGAGTTCCCCCTTCCCTTTAGGGAAGGGGGCCAAGGGGGTTAGGTCGTCAGTTGACAGACTCTCTCGCGCTGGCTATCTTACATTGGTGACCAGCGATGGCCCAGATGCGTTCGCTCTTCGACGAGCCGGCCAAAGCCCCATTGACGTGGGAAGAGGCCCAGCGTCAAGCGCAGACCTGTACGAAGTGCCGGCTCCATCAGAGCCGGACCCACGTGGTCTTCGGGGAGGGCAGCACCCGCTCCCCCGTGATCTTTATCGGCGAGGGCCCCGGCGAGGTCGAAGACTCTACAGGGCGGCCCTTCGTCGGCCCGGCAGGGCAGAAGCTCACCGAGATCTTAGAGTCTGTGGGAATCGCTCGAGAAGACGTCTATATCGCCAATATGGTCAAGTGTCGTCCCCCCGGCAACCGCGTCCCACAAAGAGACGAGATCGAAGCATGCTGGCCCTATCTCGAAGCCCAGATTCACCATATCAAGCCCAAGATCATCGTGGCGTTGGGGAACGTCCCGGCCCAATACTTTCTCAAGACGACCGAGGGGATCACGGCGCTGCGGGGAAGGTTCTTCCCCTGGCGCGATGGGATCGAGATCTACTGTATGTTCCATCCCAGCTATTTGCTGAGAAACCCGTCGCGCGAGCCGGGGAGCCCTAAATATTTAACTTGGCAAGATATGAAGAGATTGAAGGAGCGCCTCGATGGACTTCTCTCGCGTGACCGAGCCTGAACGCCGCGCCCGCGTCGAAGCAGCCCTCAAGCTGGGCGAGGAGCTGCGTCAGGCCAAAGAGTACGACAAGGGGATTGATATCTTAATCGAAGCCCTGCAGTACGGCGTAGAGAAAGCCAAGATCTACTTTCGCTTGGGAAATATCTATTTCGACGCGGGCAAACTCGATCATGCTGAGTACGCCTATCGTCGAGCGATCGATCTTGACCCCACGCACGTGAATGCCCATCACAATCTCAGTGTTGTGTTGCGCAAGCAGGGGAGGCTCTCTGAGTCTCTTCGACTGAGGCGCCAGGCGGAGCGCCTGGCTCTGCAGTATCCTCAGCAGGTGCAGTTGACGCCGGAGCAGATCGAGCACGCTCGACGATTGGCGCGCCGCTGGCTGATCGGGCTTGGGATCGTTGTGGGGATCGTGATAGTCGGCTTGATCGTGCTCGCCTTGCTCTTCTAGCGCATAGAGAGCCCGCCGTTGACGTTGATCGTCTCCCCAGTGATATAGCCTGCTGCGTCGGAGCAGAGAAACGCGATGACTGAGGCGATCTCGTCGGGGCGGGCAATGCGTCGGAGGGGAATGCTCGCTCGGATCTGCTCGCCCTTCTCTGCGAGGGCCTTGCGATTCATCTCGGTGTCGGTGTAGCCCGGGGCAACGGCGTTCACGGTGATATTATAAGGCGCCAGCTCTTGTGCCAACGACTTGGTGAGCCCGATCAGGCCGGCCTTGGCGGCAGCGTAGTGGGGGCCGTGGGCTGAGCCGGTCATCGCCCGCAGGGAAGAGACATTCACGATCCGGCCCCAGCCGGCAGCCCGCATGTGGGGCACAGCGAGCTTGGCGCAGTAGAACGCCCCAGTCAGGGTGACGGCGAGCATTCGTGCCCATTCGTCTGGTGAGAGCTGCTCGATGCCCCCGTGCGAGGAGTAGCCGGCGTTGTTCACTACGATATGCAGCCCGCCCAGCTCTCGCACCGTCGTCTCGACCATCTGCTGGACTTGATGGTAGTCGGAGACGTCGGCCTGGACAGCGATCGCTTTGCGCCCTAGCGATTCGATCTGCTTCACAACGGTGTGAGCAGCCTCGGAGCGTGACAGGTAATTGACGACGAGATCACAGCCCTGCTGGGCGAGCGCGAGAGCTGTTGCCGCGCCGATGCCGCGGCTGGCGCCGGTCACCAGGGCAATCTTGAGATTCATATTCATCT
>JBBISQ010000115.1:0-4002 GCA_037441155.1 Candidatus Fraserbacteria bacterium | reverse complement strand
CGGTTCCTCCTTTTTAAGATTCTAAGAAGGCGCGCAGGACGCGCCCGGATTCCTCGCGAAGCTTCTCGACATCCCGCCCGGCGACGGCAGCAAAGAGCAGCCCGTGCGCATACGTTCCGACAAAATCGACAAACGACTCGACGGAGAGCCCACGGGCAGCGAGCAGACTGGCCGTCTCGCCCTTGAGCCGGGCGAGCCAATCGCGGTGCTTAGCAGCAAAGACCTTGCGCGCCCGCGGCGGCCCTCCCCCAGGTGCTGCTAGGATCATCTGCATCACCTGAAAGAGCTCCGGCTGCCGAGCGTAGTGCTCCAAGAGATTCGTCACGACGCGCTCAGCAATCGCCAGGGGGTCTTTGAGGCCATCTGTTCCCTCTAAAAGATTCTGAAAGTAGCGATGGGCGAGGGAGCAGAGCAGCTCTTCGATCAAGGTCTCTTTGGAGTCGAAATAGTAATAGATCGTGCCCTTGCCCAGCCCCGCTGCTTGGGCGATCTCGTCCATGGTGGCCTCTTGCAGCCCTTTCGCCGCGAAGAGGCGCAGCGCCGCGTGCAAGATGGCAGCGGAGCGTTCTTCTCTCTGTCTTTCTCTGAGCCGCCGTTCCGGGAGCTGGGTCATTTTCGACCGACGAGTCTAATTTCGACTCATCGGTCGAATTATAAGATTACTTATTTATTGCGCCAATGATCCCCATCAGCCCCAAATGTGACGGATGCCATCCCATAAAATATTTGCTCATCAGGGCGCTCTGCGATACACTTTTCTTTATGAGACTGACGTTTCACGGCGCGGCCAAGACGGTTACCGGCTCGTGCATTCTGCTCCAGATAGACAAGCTGAGAATTCTCATAGACTGTGGGCTATGGCAAGGCCATGAGGAGATCGAGAGCCGCAACTGGCTCCCCTTCGGCTTCCCCCCAAGCAAGATAGATTATGTGATCTTAACTCACGCTCACTTGGATCACTGCGGCCTGATCCCAAGACTGGTCCGCGAGGGCTTTTCTGGGGAGATCCTCTGCACCGAGCCGACGCGCGACCTGGCTCGACTGATCTTGACCGATAGCGCCCAGCTCCAAGAAGAAGAAGCTGCCGTGCTCACCAAGAAGGAACGGCGCCGCGGGGGCAGCCCCATCCGACCGCTCTACGAGATCGAAGACGTCCTACACTCTTTGGACCGCTTCGCCGATCCCATCCCGCTCAATAAGACTGTGGATATAGCACCAGGGGTCAGGCTTCAGCTTCGCGACGCCGGCCATATCTTGGGCGCAGCGTTCGTACAGCTTCGAATCTCAGAGAAGCGCAAGCGCCCTAAGAGATTGCTCTTCTCGGGAGATCTGGGCAACACTGATAAACTGCTCACCCCCGACCCTGCCGAACCCCAGCCCGCCGACATAGCCATCATAGAGTCTACCTATGGCGACCGGCAGCACCGCTCGATGCGCGACTCGATCACCGAGCTGAAACAAGCTATTCTGCTGACATTTGCGCGCGGTGGCAACGTGCTCATCCCCAGCTTCGCCCTCGAGCGCTCCCAAGAGCTCTTAGCTGTGCTCTTCCAGCTCTACAAGCGCAAAGAACTCCCAGGCGCCCAGATATTTTTGGACAGCCCGCTGGCGATCTCGGCGACCAAGGCCTTTCGACGCTATAGTGAGTACTTGAAGCCCGACGAGGCCCAAGCGCTCGCACATAGCCCTCATGCATTTGATTTTCCCGCCCTGCGCTTCGCCCGCACCCCCGACGAATCCAGAGCGATCAACGCTATCGCAAGCCATGCGATCATCATTGCCGGCAGCGGCATGTGCACCGGCGGGCGCATTGTCCACCATCTCAAGCATCAGCTCTGGCGTCCAGAATGCAGCGTCGTCTTTGTGGGGTTCCAAGCCGACGGGACCCTCGGCCGCAGGCTGATCGAAGGGGCCCGCACTGTGCGCATCTTCGGGGAGGAGATCGCGGTGCGCGCCCAGATCTGGACGATCAACGGCTTTTCTGCGCACGCCGACCAACCAGGACTGTTACGCTTCCTCACGCAAGCGCAAAAGCCCGACCATATCTTCTTAGTACACGGGGAGATGCCGAGCTTGCTCGCGTTCAAGCAAGCGATTCACACCAAGCTGGGGCGCACCGCGCATATTGCCGACTGGAAGGAGACCCTAGAACTATAAGGGCAAGCCCCGGAGATGGTCGGACTGCCTGAGCTTGCAGAGCGCGAGCTCTTCAATTTGGCGCACCCGTTCCCGACTCAAATTGAGTGACATGCCGATCTCTACTAAGGTGCGCGGATGGTTGTCCTCGAGGCCATAGCGCAGGACGAGCACCCGGCGCTCCCGGGCATCGAGCTCGGCGAGCGCCCGCTCCAGACGCTCCCGATGCGCGGTGCGCAGAGTCTCGACCTCCGGCGCCGCCCGATGAGTGCTGATGCTCTCCAAGATCGTCTCGTCCTCCTCCTCACCGACTGGCGTATCGAGCGACGGGGCGAACGGGCGCACCTGGAGCAAGCGCGTCAGCACTTCCTGAGAGACCCCGATCTCAGCGGCGAGCTCGGCGTGCGTGGGCAGGTCGCCATGCTTCTCCATATGGCGCTCTTCTAGCTGGGTGATCTTGTGCAACAGCGAGATCAGATAGTCGGGCACGGCGATCACCCGCAAGTGCTTGACTAACGAGCGCATGATCGCTTGACGGATCCACCAGGTCGCGTAGGTGCTGAACTTATACCCTCGCCGGGGATCGAACCGTTCGACGGCCGTAATCAAGCCGACATTGCCCTCTTGAATGAGATCGAGGAGTGGGACCCCAAGGTCGCGGTATTTGGCGGCGATGCTCACGACCAGGCGCAGATTCGCCGTGATGAGGCGCTCACGAGCCCGAGGGTCACCCCGCGCCGCCCGCTGAGCGATACGATACTCCTCCTCAGCGGACAACAAGGGATGGCGCTTGACCTCATTGAGATAGAGTTGCAGAAAATTGTTCTTTCCGTTCCTCTCGGCTCCGTTGGTCTCCACGGGCCATCAACCTCCTCGCAACGCTTATCTTAGCGAGGAGGGCTTCATCCCGCGCTGATGGCGCTCAGGAGCCGAATTGATGTCGGTCAGGTTACCCCAACGCGATGTCGAGATAGAGCATGACAGCAGCGCCGAGCATCAGCCCGAGAGTCGCAGCGCGCTCGTGCCCCTTGCGATGGGTCTCCGGGACGATCTCGTCACTGATCACGTAGAGCATAGCGCCGGCGGCAAAGCCCATGGCATAGGGGAGAATGGGCTGGGCGACGTGCACCGCCCACGCGCCCAACAGCGCCAAGGGGATCTCGACTAAGCCGGCGCGCACCCCGACCAAGCTCGCGTAAAAGTACGCCCCCAGCCCCGCACTGAGCGCCGAGACCGAGACGGCCAACCCCTCAGGAATGTTCTGGATTCCAATGGCAAGCATGAGCTTCAAAGCATTCGCGAGGTCTCCAGATCCAAAGCCGACCCCCACGGCAAGCCCTTCGGGCATGTTGTGCAGCGTGATCGCGATGATAAAGAGCCAGACCGCCCGCACGCGCTTCGTGAAAACCCCTTCTTGTCCGGAGATCGTGTGTAGATGGGGCACGATGTGATCAGATAAGTCTAACAGGAGCACGCCCAGGGCCATGCCCACGAGCACCGGCCAGATGCCGCCGTACTCGATTCCCGGCAGGATGAGACTCGTAAAGCTCGCGGTGAGCATGACGCCCGCAGAGAACCCCAGAGCGCCGTCGAGTAATCTCTCTGAGGGCTTGCGCCAGATCAGGACTGCCAGCGCCCCCACGGTGTTGAGCACCGTGATGACGATCCCTCCCCACACGCCCTGCCAGATCGGATTTGTCCCGGCCAGCGCGATAAAGACTTGCTCCAACGGATTCGAAGCCATCGTCGCTGCCTCCTCGCAAATTTCTTTATTGCTAATATTTTTTTGTCCAGAGAAACTTTGTTGTGTTAGTATAACATTTGCGGGGCTGGCCGTCAAGGGCGCTTGCGCCTGCCACGCAAATC
>JBBISQ010000114.1:0-4160 GCA_037441155.1 Candidatus Fraserbacteria bacterium | reverse complement strand
GTGTCGGCCGGGCGAGAGGTTAGCGCGACACCTTCGCGATCGCCTGCTCGATCACGTCAAAGCCTTGCTTCAGTTCACCTTCTTGGATCACGAGCGGGATGAGCATCCGGATGACGTTCCCGTACAAGCCCGCTTTAGCAATGATCACCTTATTCGCTAAACACTCCTTGACGACAGCCGTCGTCTCTTCTGAGGCAGGCTCTTTCGTGGCGCGATCCTTGACAAGCTCGATGCCGACCATCGCGCCCAAGCCCCGCACATCCCCGACGATTCTGTATTTTCGCTGCATCTGCTCAAACCGCTCGCGCATGTAGTCTCCCAGCTTGACCGCACGCTCGAGCAGATGCTCTTCTTCGATGATATCGAGCACGGCGAGCGCAGCCGCGCAGGCTACGGGATTGCCCACATACGTGCCGCCAATGGCGCTATCGCCCGGCGCGTCAATCACTTCTTGGACGCCAACGACAGCGCTCAACGGCATCCCCGCAGCCAGCGACTTCGCCAGCGTAATCAGATCGGGCTCGATGCCATAATGCTCAGAAGCGTAGAATGTGCCGGTGCGCCCGATGCCCGCCTGGATCTCGTCAGCGACTAAGACGATGCCGTGCTTGTTGGTCAGCTCGCGCAAGAATTGCACAAAGCCCTCCTGCGGGACGACGAACCCGCCTTCCCCTTGCACCGGCTCAAAGACAATACACGCAATCTCGTCGGGATTGACTAAGCTATATAATTGCTTCTCCCAGGCTTTGAAATCCATGGGGTTGCGATATGGGTTGGGGAAGGGCATCCGATAGACATCGGAGCAGAACGGGGCGAAGCCCTCTTTATAGGGCTTGGCTTTATGAGTCATCGTCAGGGCCATATACGTCCGCCCGTGGAACGCCCCGTCGAAGACAACTACGGCTTTGCGCTTCGTATACGATCGAGCGATCTTGACGGCGTTCTCGACGGCTTCCGCACCAGAGTTGAAGAAGATCGCTTTCTTGGGAGAAGAGCCGGGAGCGAGCTTGACCAAGCGTTCGGCCAGTTCGATATAGACGTCATACATGATGACGCTGCAGTCGGTGTGGGTGAATCTTTGTGCTTGGTCTTGGATGGCGCGCACGACCTTGGGGTGGGCGTGGCCCACGATGAGGCACCCCCAGCCACCCGTGAAGTCAATATACGAGTCTCCCTCTAAATTTTTGACGAGGGCGCCGTGCCCCTCAGAGATGATAAAGCGCGCCAAGGGCGAGACGGCGCGCGGGACATACCGCTCCATCTTCTGAAGGAGCACTTTGGAATCTTTTGCTGTGGGTTTGGTCGGGGCTTTGACCGCCATAAAAAACTCCTCCTTTGAACGCTTTATAGAGTGCATCCCGCACACGCGGGCGACAAGTACGAAACGAAATAGATACGCTGTATAGTTTACTGATTTTCAGAGATTTGGCAAGGCCGGCTTGCCTGACTGTCCCACAAAGTGCTATGATAGAAAACTCATAAGTCGCAGAGAGGGAGGGACAACAGACAGCGATGGCATACGATCTGATTATCGTCGGCGGGGGACCGGCGGGGCTCACCGCAGCCATCTACGCCGGGCGCGCTAAACTGAAGACATTGTTGCTCGACAAGAAGACCCCCGGCGGCCAGCTCAACGATACCACCGAAGTCGAAAATTTTCCGGGATTCCCCGAACCCATCATGGGGCCGGAACTCATGCAACGCATGGTCCAACAAGCGCAACGATTCGACGTGGAGATCAAGATCGAAGAGGCTCAAGACTTAATTATCAGCGGGGCGAAGCGCATCGTCAAGACCGATCAGGGCCACTACGAAGCCCCGGTTGTCATCATCTCGACCGGGGCCGAGCCCGTAAAGCTCCCCGCGAAGAATGCCGATAGGCTCTTAGGCTACGGCGTCTCGTACTGCGCTACCTGCGACGGATATTTCTTTCGGGAGAAGAATCTGATCGTTGTTGGCGCAGGCGATGCCGGGTTCACCGAAGCCCTCTTCCTCACAAAATTTGCCAAGGAAGTGAGAATCGTCGTGCGTCACCCTCAGGACGATCCCAAGGCGATCCGCGCCAAAGATCAGATCTTGGTCGACAAAGTGAAATCCCATCCCAAAGTGAAATTTATCTGGAACGCGGTCGTCGAAGAGATTTTGGGGGAGAGGCGCGTCGAGGGGGTTGTGCTCAAAGACTTAGCCACAGGCACGCTGACTGAGATGCGCGACGTTCAGGGGGTCTTTGTCAGCATTGGGCATCGGCCCAACACCGAGTTTCTCAGAGGGAAGCTAGAGATGGACGAGAAGGGCTATTTGCTGACAGATGAGCGCACGCGCACGAAGATTCCGGGGGTCTTCGCCGTGGGCGATGTCAGAAAGTTTTCCGGGGAATACGCGCAAGCAGTCATCGCAGCTGCGGACGGCTGCATCGCGGCTCTGGAAGCTGAACGATATCTCGAAGACGGACGATGGCGCGAGACAGCATAAAGGAGGGGCTCATGAGCACAGTCGTTCAGACGGAGACGTTAGTGGAGATGATCGAGCGCACGCTCAATCGTCTGGGTGAAAAAATCGCGCTCAAGATCCCCAAGCACGACGGCTCGGGGTACGACCAGATTTCGTTTGCGGATTTAAAGAGAAAATCCGATCAGTTTGCAGCAACTCTCAAAAAACGCGGTCTTCAGAAGGGCGACAAATTTGCGATCATCGGCAAGCCACGCACCGATTGGGCTGTAGCGTTCTTGGGGATTCTCAAGGCTGGCGGGATCGCTATGCCTGTTGACGCCTCCTGGCAGGCTGCGGAAGTCCAGCGCGTCCTGCGCGAGATGGACGCCGTCGGCGCGGTCGTCGCTGACGCCCCACACTACGAGATGGTCAAAGACCAGAAACAGCTTCAGCACGTCGTAACTTTTGACCGCCTGGCTGGAGTCCCCACGGTGAGCGATTGGCTGAGCACCGAGCGCTTCGAATGCGTCCCTGCCACCCCCGATGAAGTCGCGGTGATGCTCTGCACCTCGGGGACGACGGGCAACGCCAAGGGAGTGATGCTCTCCCACGAGAACATCGTGAGCAACATAGAAAGTTCGCTGCAGCGCCTCGATTTAGATAGCCAAGACGTCGTGCTCTCCATCGCGCCGTGGTATCACGTCTTCGGACTGATCACGCTCTTGACGGTGACTCTCCGTGTGGGCGGGCAGCTCATCTACACGGACGATTACAAGAACTTACCCAAATATATGCTGGAGAACCACGTGAGCGTTGTCGGCGGGGTGCCCAAACTCTTCCATGCTATGTACGAAAAGTTAGGGAGCACAGTACAAGAGAACCGTCTGGCACGGTTTTTGTGGCGCTATGCGCCCACACTGCTGGGAACGAAAATTAAGAGGCGCTTGGTGGGCGGCACCCAGCTCAAGTATTTTCTGTCGGGCGGTGCGCCGCTGGATGCCAAGGTGATGCGCGGCTTTCGGCGCTTAGGGATCGGGATGATCGAGGGCTACGGATTGACTGAGACGTCTCCGGTGCTGACGTTCAGCACCCCGTTTAATGAGAAGATCGGCTCGGTCGGCCCGGCGATCCCTGGGGTGGAGATTCGCATTGACGACCCCAACGAAGAGGGGATTGGAGAGATCGTCGTTCGTGGGCCTAACATCATGAAGGGCTACTATAAAAATCCCGAAGCAACACGAAAAGTCATAGACCCCGACGGCTGGTTTCACACGGGCGATCTAGGGTATCTCGACGAGGACGGATGGCTCTACATCAAGGGCCGCAAGAAGAACGTCATCGTCTTAGAAGGGGGGAAGAACGTCTACCCTGAAGAAGTCGAGTTTGAGCTGAAGCAGATCCCATTGATCGAAGAGATTCTCATTAAAGGGGGCAAGCGCAAGGGCCTCGAAGTGATCAAAGCGTTCGTCTACCCCAAGCCGGAGCTCTTACAGAAACACTCCCTCGAAGAACTGAAGAAGATGATCTGGGAGGCGATCAAAGAGAAGAGCAAGGACTTAGCGCCGTACAAGCGCGTGCACAGCCAGCAGGACTTAATTATCTTAGACAAGCCCTTCGAAAAATCGAGCAAGCTCGATATTAAGAGATATCTGTACGATGAAGCTTAGCTGAATTTCTAAGCGAAACCTCCGGGCTGGCTTTTCAGTATTCAGTATAATGAGACGAAGGGT
>JBBISQ010000113.1:0-4487 GCA_037441155.1 Candidatus Fraserbacteria bacterium | reverse complement strand
CCCAAGGAGCGAACTGCGACGCGGGGGCCTATGAGGCCCAATTCGTCACAACGCTCACGGTAACCGGGGCAGGCACAGGCAATGGCACGGTCACCGGCACGGGGATCAGCTGCACGATCACCGCCGGCAGCACCTCGGGGGACTGCAGCGAGACCGTTCCCAGCGGCACCAATATCACCCTGACAGCTACAGCGGCCAGTGGCTCGACCTTTGCCGGCTGGAGCGGGAATCCCGACTGCTCCGACGGCCAAGTGACGATGGATGCCGACAAGACCTGCACCGCCACGTTCAATCTCTCCTTCACCCTCGGCGATGTCAACGACGACGGCAAGATCAATACTCTTGACGCCCGCATGGCCCAACAGCACGCCGAGGGCGTCATCACCCTCACCGGCACCGCTTTCTTGGCTGCCGATGTGGACACCGACAGCGACGTGGACTCCGCCGACGCCACGGCCATCGCCAAGAAGGGCATCGGCCTGCCCACGGGAATTCCGGGGTTTGCCAGTCTGGAAGTCAGAGGGCAGAGGTCAGAAGAGAGAGCTCAGACGACTGGTCTTCTGACTCCTCTCCTCCTCCTGGGGCTAGCGGGTGTGCTCGCCCTCGCGCGACGGAAGAAGAAGCTGGCAATGCTCTTGCTGGCGGGAGGCTTGAGTCTGTTGACCGGCTGTCTAGAGTTTGCCGGCTTGGCTCCCCCATCAGGCCCGGCGATCTATCTCAGCTCGATTTCCATGCCCAACGGCGCGACACGCATTCTGGAGATCGCCGTGCAACAGCTCACGGCGCAAGGGGGCGTGGCTTCCTTCCAGGGGCGGATCACCTATCCCACGGGAGTGGCCATCCAGTCCGTCACCGGGCTGAGTGGGTTTGTAGTGAAGGCGCTCTCGATAGACAATGGGGCTGGGGAGGTGCGTTTCTCGCTGGTGAAGCCCAGCCCAGGCGGGGTGAGCACCGGGGTGGTGATGCAGCTGGCCGTGTCGGCGTCAGGAGCGCTGGGCACGGTCTACACCCTCAGCTGGGCAGGGAACGCCCAAGCGCCGATCGTCCTCGGTGGGGATACCAACACCGAGATCACCGGCTTCGGCACCGGCAATGGCCAGGTGAAGATTCGATAGGGCGAAGCAAGTAGGGGCGTATGGCCATACACCCCTACAAAGCCCGATTCATCAGGCTTGGATCTGCTGAGACGGATGCTTGAGCGTCCGGTCCCCATTTTTTTGATTTGACACGCCTGCCCCTTGCAGCTATGATCAGCTGACGAGGGAGCTATGCGCGGGGAAGAAGCTGAAAGATTGGCCCGCGACTTCTTGCGCCAGCAGGGGTATGAAATCATCGCCGAGCGCTATCGCTGGCGCGGCGGCGAGATAGACCTGATTGCCCGCGACGGAGATCAGTTGGTCTTCATCGAGGTGCGCTCGCGCTCAAAAGAACTCTTCGGGCTGCCCGAAGAGACGATCACCCACCAGAAGCGCCATAAGATCCTTCTCACGGCGCAGCATTATCTCGCTCGGTATCCCACCCATCTTGATGTGCGCTTTGACGTCGTGGCGCTTTCTGGGGGGAGGCTGCGCTTGTACAAAGATGCGTTCCGTCTTGAAGATCTTTAAGAGGAGGTGTGGGTATGTACAGCGGTGTGCGGCTCAGTCGGCGCGCCTTCTTGAAGGCGCTGGGAATCGGAGCAGTCGCTCTCACCACTCCCTTGGGCTGGGGGCAGCCAGCTCCTGTCAAAGTCGGGTTGATCGGTCCTATTAATCTCTTGGACGTCGGGCGTGCGATGGTGCGCGGCGCGCAGCTCGCCATTGATGAGATCAACGGGCTTGTCACTGAGGGCAAGCTTCCGCCGCCCAAGCTCACCATGGACGGGCTGATCCGAGATGATGAGGTCCTGCGGGGGGATGTCGCCAAGGCAGCATTCGAGGAGCTTGCGAGCTTAGGAGCGGCAGCGATCGTCGGGGGCTTTGTGGACGAGACGGTTGCCGCTATGTTGCCCTCCATGGCCCGGCTGAGTAAGCCCTACATTGATACGGGCTCCAGCAGCCCCGAGTTCAACAAGCTCGTCAAGGAGAAGTACGATCAGTACAAATACTATTTCAGAGTGATGATCAACGACAACGTCATGGGCCAAGATATTGGGAAGATGGCCGCAGGGCTGATGCTCAACGATATGGGCATTGAGAAAGTCGCGCTCGTCGCCGAGAGCAGCGCCTTTGGGCAGAATCTTGCGCGGATCCTTCAAGGGCAGCTCGCTCAGGCAGGGCTGCAGCTTGTCAAAGTCTTTAGCTTCTCTCTGCAAAACCCAGATTTCGCTTCGATCTTACAGCAAGTGAGCGACACCGACGCCGACGCTATGATGCTCGTGCTCGCCTTCGATCCGGGGATTTCGCTCGTCGGCCAAACGTATGAGATGAAGCTCGATATGCCCGTCATCGGGATCAATGCCGAGGGGCAGTCGTTTGAATATTGGAAGAACACCGGCGGGCGGGTCATGGGCCATGTCTATGTTGACGTCGCCACCGGCGAGACGCCCATCACCCCAAAGACGCGCCCATTCTATCAAGCGTATATCGAACGCTTCGGCGATTCACCCCCGTCGCGCCCGCTCTTTACGGCTTTCACAACGTACGATGCGCTCTTTATCTTAAAGGGCGCCATTGACCGCGCCGGGGGGACTGACCCAGACATGATCGTCGCCGAGCTAGGGAAGACAGACTACGTGGGGACTGTAGGCCGGATCAAGTTCCGAGACAGAACCGATCCCTATCCCCATGAACCGATCTACGACCCCGACTTTGTCGTGGCCAAGTGGGTCCTGTGGGGGACAACATCTCGGAACCCGCTCGATCCCAAGGCCCAGCCGGTGCGCGTCGTTGTGTGGCCTCCAAAGTTCCGTCTGAAGGCCGATCCCGAGGGCAACCCTGTCAGCATCGCTAACTGCATCAGCAAAGCGTCCGAAGAATATAGAAAGAGCGTGGCCGCGTGGAAGCAGCAGGGCAAGCCCAAGGGCGGGCGATTCACGGCTTGGCACAATTGGGCGAGAGCGATCGCTCAGTGCTTCGCTGGATAAGCATGACAGATCTCTATGAACGCTACCGACGCTTAATCCAGAACGAGCGCCTGCCGCTGGCGCTCGTCGACTTAGATGCTGTTGATCACAATATCGAAGTGCTTCTTGCCGACGTGCGCCGGCACGGCAAGACCCTCAGACTCGCGTCGAAGTCTATTCGCTGCCCCTGGCTGCTCAGATATATCACCGACAGGGGCCAAGGAGCGATCCGGGGCATCTTAAGCTATAGCGTCGCCGAGGCAGCGTTTTTAGCTGAGCAAGGCTTCACGGATATTATCGTCGCCTACCCGACGGTGCAGCCTACTGACTGCGAGCTGTTAGCTCAGCTCAACAGTCGGAACTGTCGCGTGGCGATCGTCGTCGACTCTGAGGCGCACCTTCAGGCGTTACGGGGCACGCCGGAGCGCCCGATCCCCGTCGTGATCGAGATAGATTTATCGTATCGCCCGTTGGGCGGGCGGGTGCACCTGGGAGCGCGGCGCAGCCCGCTGCGCTCCCCAGAAGCTGTTCTCAATCTCGCTCGAAAGATCGCGCAGCGACGCGATCTGAAACTTCTTGGTCTGATGGGCTATGAAGCGCAGATTGCCGGGGTGGGCGAGAGCAACCCGTTCTCACCCATGCTCAACCCCGCGCGCAAGTTAATAAAGAAGCTGTCGCGGCCATATGTGGCGCAGATGCGCCAGAGGGTGTTCGAGCTTTTGCGTCGCGAGGGCTTTGCTGTAGAGGTCTTCAACGGCGGGGGCACGGGCAGCGTCGCGTTCACAAGTGCCGAGCCCGTCGTCACCGAAGTGACGGCGGGCTCAGGGTTTCTGTGCAGCCACCTCTTCGATTATTATGCGCATTTAAAGCTTGCGCCCGCGATCTTCTTTGCTCTTCAAGTGGCGAGAATCTCTGATCCGGGCTTTGTGACCTGTCATGGGGGAGGGTATATTGCGTCGGGGCAGGCGGGAGCAGATCGTCTGCCCCTGCCGTATCTGCCGCCAGGGTTAAAGCTCACAGCGTTTGAGGGCGCAGGTGAAGTGCAAACGCCGCTGCGCCTTCCCCAAGGAGTGACGCTGCGTCCGGGCGATCCGGTCTTCTTTCGCCATGCGAAAGCGGGCGAGCTCGCTGAGCATTTTAACGAATATCTCATCGTGCGGGCCGACAAGGTCGAAGCCCGCGCTCCGACGTATCGGGGTATGGGGAAGAGCTTCTTGTGATTTGACATTGTATGAGTATAAGAGTATCATACTCAATATGAGAAAGATGAAAAGATCACTGAGCACGGTTTCAGGAAGGCTCACCCTCTACGTGAAGCCGGAGCATCGAGAACTGATCGAATGGGTCCAGCACCATACCCAAGCCCCGTCTCTCTCCGAGGCGGTCTTCTCTGCGCTGAGCGAGCTGAAAGCCTTACTCAAAGAGAGGCAACTCCAAGCCCTGG
>JBBISQ010000112.1:0-4685 GCA_037441155.1 Candidatus Fraserbacteria bacterium | reverse complement strand
CGCGAGATGGGCGCGAACTCCTTCGATATGCTCTTCCCCAACGGCCCCGACTACGGGTATCTCTTCGTGCACGAGCTCACGCTCAACGGCACAGAGACAGAATACTCTATTGACGACACGATTCTGAAGATCGAGCTGGAGACGCCCATCGCCCCTGACCAAACCGTCGAGATCAGAGTGAGATTCACTGTCAAAATTCCCAATGCGCTCGAACGCCTCGGGCATGATCAAGGCAATTATTATATCTCGTGGTGGTACCCCAAGCTCAGCGTTTACGACACGAAGGGCTGGCATCCCGACGTTGCCCATGCGTTCGGAGCGAGCGAACCCTACGAAGACTTTGCGCACTACTCCGTCGAGCTAACCCTGCCCAGCAATATGACCGTCGGCGCGACAGGCCAGCTCTATCGCGAAACTGTCAACCCCGACGGCACCAAGACTTTAACGTATATTGCCGACAATGTGCACGACTTCGCCTGGGTCGCCGACGCCCGCTATCAGAGTGAGACCATCCAATGGGAAGACGTCACGATCGTCTCTCTCTACTTTCCCGAGGACGCCGCCGCTGGAAAACGCGCTGCACAGTATGCCAAAGACGCACTTGAGTATTTCAGTAAACGCTTCGGGCGCTACCCCTACCCAAACTTCACGGTCGCAGAAATCCGCGGCCTCGGATTTGCGATGGAGTACCCCCAGCTGATTCAGCAAAGCTATATGCTCTATCGCAGCCCGGAGCTCTTTACGATTCTCGACGGCGTCACAGCGCACGAGACAGCCCACCAATGGTTCTACGGGATCTTTATGAACAATCAGCTTGAAGAGACCTGGCTCGACGAGGGCTTCGCCACGTTCGCCGAGACGAGCTACATCGAGCACAAGTACGGCAAAGACGCGAACTCGTTCAACACTCTTTGGCTCAAAGCTCAGGGTCTGGGCTTTCTCGTCGAGATGCTGAAAGAGAGCAACGGGCGCGCGGGCGTGCTCAGCACATACACGCGGATCGCTCGCGAGGGCCGCGAAGCCCCGCTCACGACGCCGTTGCACAGAGTTCCCCCCGGCAAGACCGTCCTGCCCTACCAGAAGGGCGCGCTGCTGCTCTTCGCGCTCGAAAATCTAGTAGGCCCAGAGACGTTCGATCAGATTCTTCAAGAATACTATCGGCGCTATCGGTATAAAAAAGTCACGGCCGAAGATTTTCTCAAAACCGCTGAAGACGTCTCCGGGCGCGATTTGAAAGAATTCTTCGCGCAGTGGCTTGCGAGCACCAAGACTGTTGATGTCGCTATCGAAGGGATGAGGACGCAAAAGATTGAGAACAGATACGTGACGCGCGTGATGGTGCGTCGGAGGGGCGAGATGCGCATCCCCGTTGACGTCGAGGCGACGCTGGCCGATGGCTCGAAAGCCGCCCGTCAGCGCTGGGAGATGCTCGACGACCAAGGGACGCTCACGTTCATCACCGACCAGCCCATACGCTCTGTGACGCTCGATCCAGACTCTGTGCTGCCCGACTTGGATCGCTCAGATAACACAGCTCCCAAGGGTCTGGATCTGAGCCCCTGGCTCGATCACGGGATGTTCCATAAACGTCCTGATGACGGGTTGGTCTTGGGAGTGCAATGGCGAGCGCTGAGAGTTGGCTACGCGTTCGGCTTGGAAAAGATCGTCTACGAGTACAAGCGCGAACGCTCGTTCTGTTTCGCTGATCGCTGCACCTCAAGCTGGAGCGTCCTTCATAGAGACGACGGGCACGTCATCACCCATCAGAGCGAGCTCAGCTTGCGATGGTTCACTGGCACGAGCCAAGTCAGCACTACTCATCGGCTCTCGTTGGGGATCTTTTCACTCAATCGCTATAACGTGACCGAAGACTACGGCTTAGTCCGGGGGCTGCGCGTCGGCTACGGGATGACTTCTCAATATCGTCGGGGCATCACGGTCAATCTGAAGACAGATCACCGAATCGGGCTTAGGGCGTGGATGAGTGAGTATGCTTTCACGAGAACCAGTGCGGAGCTCCAGCTTCGCTATCGGTTGGCGTGGCAGACGCCGCTCAGTGCGCGGCTCTTTTGGGGCAAGCGCGAGGGCTACGAGCCCACAGCTCAGGGCTTTGATCTCCAGCGTGATGGAGGTTTTCGGGGCTTCAGCGGGTTTGTGGACTCGCTCTCTGTGATCGGCCTGGAGGTACGTCGCCCGATTCCGGGAGTGAACAAGATCGACGTCGGTCCGATCCCGTTCTCCGTGGGGGTGATTCTCTTTAGCAATGTAGGGGTAGTGTCGCACTCTGCCCTGAGGGCAGATGCGGGGTTGGGTGTCTCAGTGGGCGTCTATGGAAGCCCAATAGTGTATTTCGAGTACACGCTGTGGACAAATACAGACGAGAGCAATGCCCGGCTGGGCTGGAGCGTGCGCTTCGAGCGCGAGTTTCAGATTGGGTTTTAAAGAAAGATCAGGAGGTGCTCTATGCGTGGACGGCGCATCCTGTGGGTCATACTCGTTCTCATCGGGATTTATGTGATCTGGGTCGCGGCACAGCAGATCTCTTTCAGTCTGCGCCCCAAGGTCGCCCTGGTGCGCTTGAGCGGGCCCATCAGCGAGTCTGGAGACACTGGGCTCTTTAGCGTAGGCGGGATCACACCTGCTCAAGTCGAGGGCTTCCTCACCAGGGCTGAGCGAGACTCGTCCGTGAAAGCTCTTATCTTGCGCATAGACAGCCCCGGCGGCACCGTCGCCGCCTCCCAAGCGATCGCCGAAAGCATCAAAAGATTCAAAGAGAAGACGAAGAAGCCCGTCGTCGTCTCGATGGGCGACATCGCGGCTTCGGGAGGGTACTATATCTCGCTCTACGCTGATAAGATCATTGCTCATCGGGGGACGACGACGGGGAGCATCGGCGTCATCGCGCTGCTCTTCTCTGTCGAGGAGCTGCTGAAGAACTTGGGGATTCAGCCTGAGATTTTCAAGTCGGGGAAGTATAAAGATATCTTTCGCGGGCTGCGCCCGCTCAGCGATGAGGAGCGGGCGTTGCTCCAGCAATACGTGGACGAGTTTTACGAGCAGTTCGTCAACGCTGTGGCGGAGGGGCGCAAGCTGCCCGTTGAGAGAGTTCGGGAGCTGGCGACGGGGCAGCCGTATACGGGGGTGCAGGCCCTCCAGCTTGGGCTGGTCGATCAGTTGGGAAGCTTAGAAGATGCCGTGCGCATAGCACGGGATTTCGCTGGCGTTCCTGAGGCAGAGGTGATCGAGTACCGTCCGCCGGCGCCGGGGTTGCTCGATTTGCTTTTTGGTCGTGGCGGCGCTACAAATTTTACGGGGGTGAATGAGATCACGCCGGAGGTGCCCTATCTGTTGAGGGCGCTGGAGGGCTGGCACGCCGTGCCGCGGTACGGGAGCTGAAGAGCAAGATTGGTCAGAGAAGTGCGATATGAAATCTTGCGTGCTCAGGACACACGGGAGCGACACTACCACAGGACGGAGCGCGGCCGTGTCGTCGCCTATGCGGTGCAGCTTGAGGTTTTCATAGAAGGAAAGTGGCATCCGGTGATCCGCTATGACTGCGCACATGGCTACGCTCATGTGGATCGCTATAATATTCATGGTGAAACAAGCAAGGAAGAGATCTCCTTAGCGTTTGCAGAGGCTTTGACCGCTGCGGAGGAGGACTTGGAACAGAACTGGAAGGCTTATCGAGAACGCTTTCTTGAAGGGAGGTTCCCATGAGTTTGTCCATCTATGAAGTGAAACACGGGATGATTATTCGAGAGTTCAACAAATACGTGCGTGAACACCCACGCTTTGCCGCGAAGATCCCTCCTCAGGCGCGGATCATCTTGCAACTGGAAGGGGATGAGGAATTCAATCGCTGGAGCGAGCAGATAGGTCGAGCGCACCTGGAGGCAGATCAGCCCGTTCTGTATGTCGTTATCAAGAAGTTGCAACCGGACCGCTCGCGTATCCAGAAATTAGAGGTAGTTATGGCTGAGGGACGATCTCAACGCTAGGGCTGGCACGCCGTGCCGCGGTACGGAAGCTAAAAGTGGTACTGAGAGGTGATGATGATGCAGGAGCTTTCGACCAAGCAAGAGCGATTGCGCTTCTGGGAGATGCTCCCAGGGGTGTTCCTCTCTCCTTCTGATACTCTCTCTCAGATTGCGCAGCAACGCCCCGTAGTAGCGGCTCTCGGATTTGTCATCATCTTGGAGATCATCGGCCATGTGCTTCCTGACAGGGATATGATGGGGCTCCGTATCATCTCCCTGAATACAATCTGGGATATAGCTTTTGGTGTACTTCGGTTGTTGGTCTTTGCAGGCTTAGTTCATGGCATCATCCGGTTATTCAAAGAGGGAGGAAGCTATAGAGGGACTCTCTGTGCTCTTGCTTTCGCATGGGCTCCAATTCTCTTATTCTATTTGCTCTATTTGCTAAACACGCTAGCGAGCTTTTCCTATACACCACTGTGGCCCTGGCCATCTACGTTGCTCGACCTCAACAGCACTCAGATCTTTAGCCTCTCTGTCGCCATCCTGATCGTTATCTGGGTAGTGACCTTAGGCGTAATGGCAATTCGTGCCCATTACGACCTGAAGGTGATGGGAGCAATAGTCGCTTATATTGTAGCCGCCCTAGCTCATGGCGTGATCTTCAGGGCGATTGAGAGACTCTTTGCATTTCTGAGAGCGTAG
>JBBISQ010000111.1:0-4802 GCA_037441155.1 Candidatus Fraserbacteria bacterium | reverse complement strand
CTAGCCGAGCTGACCGACGACGCACCGTTGCGAGCGAAAGCGGAGCAGACGTTGCGCCTCTGCCGCGACTTCATGGAGCAGGCGCCTCAGGCGCTCGCGTATATGCTGAGCGCGCTCGATTTCTACCTAGGGCCGATACCGCAGATCGCTCTCATCGGAGCCCCAAGAGCCCCACAGATGCAGAAATTGTTAGAGAGAGTTCGCGCGTGCTTTCTTCCCAACAAGATTCTCGCGTTGAGCGAGCCAGATGACGCGGAGCACGCGGCGCTCATCCCCCTCGTGCGGGGAAAACAGTTAGTGGACGGTACTCCGGCGGTCTATATCTGTCAGAATTACTCATGTCGTGCGCCGATCACCAGCGCAGAGGAGTTGGGGAGAATTCTATCAGCTACGGTCTAGATATGGGCTGGGAGAGCCGGAGCGCGAGGGCGATCGCTTGATCGAGCTTCATGGCATAGCCATCGGCCCAGGCCGCCGCAAAGAGCTCCTCGCCCAAACGCTCGTGAGCACGCTGGAGAGTCTCTTCTCGGCCGTCGTGCTCCGAGGGCGGCAACGGCGCCCCGATCGTCTCACGGAGGGCCTCCTCAGCTCCGAGTAGCTGCGCCGCGCGCCTCCAGTCCCCTTGAGCTGCCGCCACCCGCGCCAGCCGATCCAAACAGAGCGCGATGTGCCACTTGTCCCCCACATCACGGTACTTGATCAGACTCTCACAGAGCAACGCCTCCGCCCGCCGAACGTCCCCCTCGCTCAAGGCGACCATGCCCAACGAATTGAGCACCGAAGCCAACCCCGGCACCGCCCCTAGCCCACGGTAGAGTTCTAAGCTCTCTTGGAGGAGGGCCTTCGCTCGGGCGTGCTCGCCCTTCTGAAAGAGTACAGCCCCAAGGCGCCGCAGTGCCAACGCTACCCCTTGGTCGTCTTGAGCGGCACGGGATAAAGCTAAGCTCTCCTCGAGCAACCTCTCGGCCCGCGCAATATCGTTCTGATACAGAGCGATGTTGCCCAGCTCACTCAACGCTGAGGCGATCCCCACTCTATCTCCGAGCTCACGGAAGTGCTCCAAACTCTCTTCGTGGAGCTTTGTCGCACGAGCGTAGTCTCCACGAGCAAACGCGATCACCCCGAGATTCCCCAAGACCGACGCGACCCCACGGTTGTCCTTCATGGCCCGATAGAGCTTTAAGCTCTCTTCGAGGAGCGCTGTCGCCTGAGCGTAGTCGTCTTGGGCGCGCGCGAGCATACTCGTTCCGTAGAGGGCCTTGGCCCGCAGGGGTGACGGGGCTTGCTCTGCCCGTTGGAGGAACTGCCTGAGCCAGTCCCGCCCCTCGCTCACATACCCTCGCAAGTACCAGAAGAACCAGAGGGCACCCGCCAAGCGTAACCCGATCTCCGCATCGTTGCTCGACCATTCGAGGGCTGCCCGGAGATTGTCATGTTCGGTCTCGAGGCGCTTGAGCCACAAGGCTTGGTCAGGGCCTTGTAACGCGCCCTCGGCGCGCTCCGCAAACGCCAAGAACCAATCGCGATGCAGAGTCCGGATCCGCGCCGCCTCGCCCGTCTCTAGGAGCTTATCTCGCGCGTACTGCCGCACCGTTTCCAGAAGTCTATACCGGGCCTCCCCATCGCGCTCCTCGAAGACGACCAGCGACTTGCTCACCAAGTTCGTCAGAAGATCTAATATCTCATGGGGCAGAATCTGCTCATCAGCACAGACAGCTTCGACGGCCTCTAGAGTGAACCCCCCAGCAAAAGCCGAGAGCTTCCGGAAGAGCATACGCTCCCGATCATTCAGCAGTTCATAGCTCCAGTCCATCATAGCGCGCAGGGTCTGCTGTCTGGGCAGGGCCGTACGACTCCCCCCGGTCAAGAGCCGGAAACGATCGTCCAAGCGAGCCGCAATCTGCTCCACAGAGAGGACTTTGACGCGGGCTGCCGCCAGCTCGATCGCCAAGGGGATGCCATCGAGCCGCCGACAGATCTGCACAATCGCTCCAACATTGTGCGGGGTGACGCGAAAGTCCGAAGAGGCGGTCTCAGCGCGCTCGACAAAGAGCCGCACGGCTTCATACTGGGTGATGCGCGCCAGAGAGTCCACAGAAGCGAGCTCATGCGGCTGCGGCAGCGACAGCGACGGCACGCGCCACGCGACTTCGCCAGCGATGCCCAGCGCCTCGCGGCTCGTCGCCAAAATCCGTATGGCCGTACACGCCCTGAGCAGAGTCTCGGCAAGCTGGGCACACGCCCCCACGACATGCTCGCAGTTGTCCAGAATCAGCAAGAGCGTCCGAGATTTCATCGCCTCGGCTAAGGCAGTCAGCGTCGGCTGCCCGGACTTCTCATAAATTCCCAAGGTCGCCGCAACCGTGCTGGGGACGAGCGCCGGATCGGTGAGGACCGACAGATCGATAAACCAGACGCCGTCGGGGTAGTCTTCCAACAGATCGGCCGCGACTTGGAGGGCCAAGCGGGTCTTGCCGCAGCCGCCGGAGCCGGTGAGCGTGAGCAGCCGCGTCTCCTTCAGAAGCGCTTTGACTTCCTTCATCTCGCGCTCCCGCCCGATGAAGCTCGTCAACTGTATGGGAAGATTATTGGGCACAGCGTTGAGCGTGCGCAGGGCGGAGAACTCAGCGGGCAGATCGGGATGGATGACCTGAAAGATGCTCTCCGGGCGCTGGAGGTCTTTCAGACGGTGCTGGCCCAGCGAGCGCAGCGACCCCCCCTGCGGGAGCCCGTCGCGGACAAGTTCTTCAGTAGCTGCCGAGAGCAGAATCTGGCCGCCATGGGCCGCGCTGAGCAGGCGAGCGCAGCGGTTGAGCGTCGGGCCGAAGTAATCCCCATCGCGCACTTCAGCCGCGCCGGTATGCAAGGCCATGCGCACCCGCAGCGAGCCCAGCTCCCCCCACGACTGCCGCAAAAGCTCCTTTTGGGCTTCTATAGCGGCATTGAGGGCGTCGCTGGCCGTATCGAACGCGGCGTAGACGGCATCGCCCCAGAGTTTAAAGATATAGCCCCTGTGCGCTTCGATCACCCGGCGGAGCAGCGCGTTGTGCTGCGCCAGCGCCGCCGACATCGCTTCAGGGTGCTGCTCCCATAGCTTGGAACTGCCTTCAATATCAGTGAAGAGAAACGTGATCGTACCTGTGGGTAATTCCATAGTGAGAACCCCTGTGCACACGTGGGAGAGAAATCTTGTGCTGAGATACAAGAGCCCTGGCTGGGAGAGGAGGATTCGAACCCCCACAAGCAGGTCCAGAGCCTGCTGTCCTACCGTTAGACGATCTCCCAAGGCGTCGTTATGATAGCGCAGAACGGCTCTATTGTCAAGCCCCCTTGACACACTCTCTCTCTTTTATTACCCTAAAGCATGATTTGCAGCATGACCGGCTATGGCCACGCCCAACGTCAGTACCCCACCGAGACGGTCACAGCATCCGTGAAGACCCTCAACCACAAGTATCTCGATCTGAAGATCTCTGGGATGGAAGCCCATCCCGCCCTGGAGCTGAAAATCCAAGAGATCATCGGGCAGCTCTTCTCGCGGGGACGCATCGAAGTCTCGATCGAAATCGAGCGTCGTGGCCTCGCCCCGCTTACTCTCAACACCGAGATCGCCCGCGCGTATGCGGCAGCCCTCCGGAAGCTTGCGCAAGATCTGCCGCTCGACGATGGACTCTCTCTCGACACCTTGTTGAGATTAGAGGGCGTCTTACAGCGCTCCGAAGAACCAGAGACCGAGCTGTGGGAGCGCATCGAGCCGGTCCTGCGCGAGGCCCTCACTCAAGCCCAAGCACACCGTGCTCGCGAGGGTCAGCTCCTCGCCGAAGAGCTGTTGCAGATCATATCGCGTCTGGAGCGCGAGCTAGGGGAGATCGAGCAGAGCGCCCCCGCTGTGAAAAGACTCTACAAAGAGCGTCTGCGGGAGCGCGTGCGCGAGCTGACCGAGAACGCTCTCGAACTGGACGAAGGACGGTTGGAGATGGAGGTGGCGCTCTTTGCCGAACGCGCAGATATCACTGAAGAGATCGCGCGCCTGAAGATGCACCTGCAGGCAGCCCGCCAGGCCATCGTTGGCCCAGAGCCTGCCGGACGGTTATTAGATTTCTTGGCCCAAGAGCTGGCTCGCGAAGCCAATACGATTTCTGCAAAAGCCAAGGACGCCCAGATCACCGCGTGCGTGTTGGAGATGAAGTCGCTCATTGAGAAATTCCGCGAGCAGGCACGCAACGTCGAGTGAGAGCCATGTCAGAGAAGCAGGGGGTCTTCTTTGTCATCTGCGGCCCGTCTGGGGCGGGCAAGACGACGCTCGTGACTGGGGTGCGCAAGAGATTTCCTGATCTCGTCTACGTGCCGTCGTACACGAGCCGGTCCCCCAGAAGCCCCCAAGAGCTCAAGGCCGGACGCTATCGCTTCATCTCCCAAGAAGAGTTTGAGCGTCGTATTCGTCAGAACGGGTTTCTCGAATACGCGATCTACGCGGGGAACTATTACGGCACGGCGCGTGCAGAGGTGCAAGCGCTCCTGAAGTCTGGACGCGACGTGATCAAAGAAGCCGACGTGCAGGGGGTGCGCCAGCTCCGTCGGCGGCGTCTTGGGGGACGGCTTATAGCAATCTTCATCCTGCCGCCGTCGTTGAAGGAGCTCGAAGATCGTTTGAACAAGCGGGGCACCGAGAGCAGCGCCGCGCGACGGCGCCGTCTGGCGCGGGTTCTGGATGAACTGGGAGCTCTTGATCTGTTTGACTACGTTGTGATCAACCGTGGCGTATCGGAGAGCGTCGCGCGCCTGAGCGCGATCATTCGAGC
>JBBISQ010000110.1:0-4857 GCA_037441155.1 Candidatus Fraserbacteria bacterium | reverse complement strand
GGGTGGAGCTTCCCTGAAGCATCGGCGCAATATTTGCAAAAACGATCCGATGGCCCTTGGAACTCCGGGGCGCTCAACGGTGCGGCGCAGGAGTGACAATACTCGCTCATGGTTCACCTCCTTAAATAAGGAATGGGGGAGAGGGCAAGCGCTTCTTCAGGCTCCCCCTCCTTTCACAGCGCTCGCCCTCTCCTTTCTCTTATTCTCTCTCTCTGTCTCTTCTCTTTGCTAGCGCTCAGCCTTCGGCCGCCCCGTTGGCCGACTCCGGTGTCGCCAGAACGGCGGCCTTGCGCGGCCCCCGACGAGCCGGCTTCTCTGCTTCACCCAGGAAGCCCTTCTCGTCACCATCCTTCGCCGCCGAAATATCTTCCGGAGTTGGGGTGGTCTTCAGCCCGGCCTTCTCGCGGATCGCATTCTCTAATTGTTGCGCGATCTCTTTGTTCGTCTCTAAGAACGCCGCGGCATTGGACATCCCCTGACCCAAGCGAACCTCCCCGAAATTGAACCACGAGCCGCTCTTCTTTATTAATCCCAACTGCTCGCCCGTCTTGATCAACTCGCGCTCGTACGAGATCCCCTTGCCGTAGATGATATCGAACTTGGCCTCTTTGAACGGTGGCGCGAGCTTGTTCTTGACGACTTTGACGAGGGTCTCGCTGCCCACGCGATTGTCGCCCTCGTCAATGCTCCCCAATCGCTTGATCTCCAATCTCTGAGATGCGTAGAACTTGAGCGCCAAGCCCCCGGTCGTCGTCGTGCTCGGCCCCCAGCCCATCCCAGAGATCGTCTGGCGAATTTGATTGACAAAGACAACTGTTGTCTTCGACTGAGAGATTGACGAGGCGAGCTTCCGCATTGCCTGACTCATCAGACGGGCTTGGAGCCCGACTTGCGCGTCGCCCATCGCCCCGGCGATCTCGGCTTCAGGGACGAGCGCCGCCACAGAGTCCACCACGATAATATCGACAGCCCCGCTGCGCACCAGCGCGTCCATAATTTCTAACGCTTGCTCGCCGGAGTTGGGCTGGCTCAAGAGCAGGGCATCTAAGTTCACCCCGATCGCTTTGGCATACTTGGGATCGAGCGCGTGCTCGGCATCTATAAAAGCAGCCGTCCCGCCGCGCTTCTGCGCCTGAGCAATGAGATGTAACGCTAACGTCGTCTTCCCCGAGGACTCCGGCCCGAAGATCTCGACGATTCTCCCGCGCGGGACGCCGCCAATCCCTAAGGCGACATCGAGCGCCAGTGATCCTGTGGGGATCGTATCGACACGGAGCTGAGCCTGCTCCCCCAGCCACATGATCGCGCCTTCACCGTATTTGCGGCGCAGCCCGTCCAGCACGCTCTTGAGCACTTCTTGCTTGCCCATGGCACGACCTCCTTTGTTATTGGTTGAGAAATCTCTGGATCTCTTGGATATTGCGCTTGATCTGCCTGAGTACCCCGACGACCCGACCCACGATCTGCCCCTCGCCCAGCGGGGTTGGGGCGTAGCGGGCGTTGGCCGGGACGAGCATGGGCCGCCCGTCAACGAGCGCGAAGTATTTCACCGTCGCTTCATCGTCCTTCAGGGCCACGACGATCTCCCCCGGCTCGGCGTAGGAGCGCGGCTGGACGATCACGAAATCCCCAGCAAAGATTCCAGCCTCTATCATACTATCTCCTTGGACCCGCAGCGCAAAAGGACGCTCATCTTTCTTGAACAAGACATCTAAGTCCAGTGAGCCCTGAATGTCTTCTATAGCGGGGATGGGCCGCCCCGCGGAGATGTGCCCGACGATGGGAATACCCTGACGGGGCACCCGCTCACGGACGAGCTCGATCCCCCGAGACTTTCCCGCAAGACGCCGAATGAACCCTTTCTTCGCTAAGGCATCCAGATGGGTCTGGACGCTGCGCACCGACTGGAGCCCGAAACGCTGCGCGATCTCCCGGAGTGTTGGGGGGAGCCCCTGCTCCGAGATCCGCTCCACGATGAAATCGAGGATCTGTCGCTGCTTCTCTGTCAGTTCTGCCCTCATAGCAGTCAAAAGTATAGCATACTTTTGACTGCTTGTCAAGAGGGGGGGAAAATTTAGCGGGGCCGCCACGGGTGGCCCCGGGCGGCTCCCGCTGAAGAAGAGAGGGAGAGGGGGTTTATTTATCGACGACGCGGCTCAATGTAGACGGTATCGTAGTTGGTGACGCGCTCGTAGAGCGGCTCGTTCTCCGCGAGGGGCCGGAACGCCGTGCGCACGGTGACGAAGCTATGCGGGTCCGCCCCCACAAGGGTCTTGAACTGGGAGACGGTCAGGCCCAGCGGCACTGAGACGAACGCAAATCCCAAGCCGCCGCGCATCCGCACGTAGACCCACTTCCACCGGCTCGGCTCCCTCGTTCTCTTCACGGCATCTCCTTTCGAAGCCCGATCCTCGTCATTATGCATATCTTCGGGCGCGGAGTCTGTGATGTGCATCGCCAAGATTGGCCTTTGCAGTTCAGATCGGAGAGATTCTTCGTACTCTCAAGATAATCTCGTTCACCAGAGCACTTATTGGGGCACCCGCAATGTTAAACATCTTGGGATCGCGAAATTGGAGATCTCGTCTTTGCTATGTGATCGAACTTGACAACAGTCGAAAAATATGTTATATAATACTCTAGCGTTGTATCACTTAGCAACCAGGGATGAGGAAGGGATTGGCGATGACCCCAACACAACCTCCTTAGACCGGAGGGCTCGGCTCCTTCGCCGAAGCGACGCTTCGGTTGTTCGGCGGCCAGGGTTTTGCCCGCCCTCTCTGGACCAGGCCCCCAGCAAGGCGGGATTTTTCCCCAGCCGCGGACGCGGTTCGACCGAACCGGAAGGCCAGGCCCTCCTGAACTCTGTCGTCCCCCAGGCTGACCGCGGGAGAGGGGGGAGGGGGCGCAACTAAGCCCCCACGGAGTGGGGAAAGCACCATAGGGGATGACAGAGAGCCCCTCAAGACCCTGCTGCTTGAGGGGGAGGACGCTCCGCCGTGCTGCCCTACGGCGGAGCGATCTTTTCAACAGACGCCTGTCCTTGCTTTTTCCGACACGCGTGCTAGTATAAAAACAGATGACAAAGGTCTTGCACACTGGGGACACCCATATTGGCTTCCGGCAATACGGCCTGGAAGAGCGTCGCAGAGACTTCCAAAGCGCGTTCCTTCAGGTGGTCCGATTAGCTGTGGACGAGGGGGTCTCCGCCGTGATTCATGCCGGGGATCTTTTTGAAGATCGCACCCCAGGCGCAGAGGATCTCCTCGCAGCGCTCCAGGGGCTGTTCACCCTCAAGGAGGCCGGCATTTATTTTCTGGGGATCGTTGGGAACCACGAGGCCCGGCGCGGCGTCCAATGGATTGACCTCTTTGAGAGTCTGGGGGTAGCTGTGCATCTGCGTGACGAACCCTTTGATCTGAACGGCGTGCCAGTCTACGGGCGGGACTTCTCCGGACGGCACATCTGCGAGCTTCCCAAGTGCGAGGGCGGCGTTCTCGTCTGCCATCAGCTGCTCGACAAGGTCGAGTTCGACGGCGAGCTGGCACTCGATACGGTCCTCTCAAGCGGGGCACGTATAGTGCTCTTGGGGGATTATCACGAGTATCGGGAGTGGCGCGCAGATGGTGTGCTCGTGACCTACTGCGGCAGTACAGAACGGTGGTCGCTTGATGAGTACGCCCCACGCGGCGTCAATATTATAGATCTCCAGAGCGGGCGCCTGGAACGACACACCCTCAAGACCCGAACGTTTCTCTATATCCCCAGCACAGAGGACCCCATCCAGAGGTTGGAGAACACCGACGTGCGGGATGCCGTTGTCGTCGTTTCCCTGGCGTCGTCGCAGGTGACTATTGCGGAGATCGAAAAGCTCGGCTACGAGCGCGGGGCTTTGGCGGTGCGCGTGCGCGACATGCGTACCCCTGCGCAGCCTCACTATGAGCCCGCTGTCGAGATCGAGTTCGGTTCGGTCGAGCACGTGCTGAGCGAGGCGTTGGCAAGAAGGAATCTCTCGAAGATAGCTCTGGAGATAGACGCTATCATCCGAGACTTGACGATCGCCGACTCGAATGTGGACTCTGAAGTGACCAAGCTGTTGGAGCGAGTATGGCACGCAAGGGCATGAACGACCAGCCCGATCTGCTCGATCTGTTGAGCAAAGTGCAGCTAGAGCCGGAAGACGCCGGCCCGGCCCTGCGCGATACTCCCCCGCTGGCGCGGGATCAGTTTCAGCTCGACAGATTAGAGATAGAGAACCTCTGGAGCTACAAGCGAGCCTCTCTGCAGTTTGAGCCGGGGATCACCGTGATTGCCGGGCCCAACGGCAGCGGCAAGTCCTCCCTATTAGAGAGTATTTTCTTTGCGCTCTACGGGAGCGAGGCTCGCCATGTTATCGGGCGGAATCTCAATGAGATCCTGCGCATCGGTGCCGATTCTGGGTCGGTAAAGCTGAGCTTCATCCACGGAGGCAAGCGCTATACTGCCCAGATCGCGCTGCGTAAGGTCGGCGGGGAAGCCCGGAGCGAGCGCGGGGGCTGCCAACTCACTTGCTCGGACGGCTCGGTCTGGGTCGGCACCGAGAGCGTCCAAGCCGAGATCGAGCGGCTCTTCGGCATGGACCGCGAGGGCTTCGCCAACTGCGTCTACGTCCGCCAAGGGGAGATAGATAGGCTGATCCGCGCCGATAGAAAGACCCGCGAGACTATGCTCGACGGGCTGCTAGGACTGTACAAGCTCGATCTCTTTGTCAATCCGCGCGCGGTAGCAGCCCTGCGGGCCATAAATCGCAAGGCAGATTCTCTCGCCGACCGTCAGGCGCGCCTGCGAGCCGAGATCGACGCTCTGGAGCGCGAGGAG
>JBBISQ010000109.1:0-4892 GCA_037441155.1 Candidatus Fraserbacteria bacterium | reverse complement strand
GAGCGCCTAGAGCGGGGCGAGCAGTATCTGGTCATTGCCAAGCGCTTCCCCCCGGAGTTCAACGCGACCCATTGGCCCAAGCTCGTCCACCAAGTCGTCGCCGACGCCGGCTACAGCGTCTCCGACATAGACCGAATCTATTTCACGCAGATCAATATGAATACTATTAAACAAGTGATGCAGACCCTGGGGCTGCCGTTGGAGCGGACGCACTGGGTCATGGACAAGTGGGGGTATACGGGATCGGGGTGTGTGATCATGGCTCTGGACGATCATAGTGAGCAGTGCCGAGGCCCCAAGCCTGGGGATTTAGTGGTCTTCTGCACCTCCGGGGGCGGGGCAGCGATGGCCGCGGCGGCGTTCCTATGGTGAGCTATGCTTGAGCAGTACATCGCGCTTGGGTTGACGCAAGGGAGTCTCTACGCCCTCATGGCGCTGGGCATGGTCTTGATCTTCAAGACGACGGATATCGTGAACTTCGGGCAGGCCGATATGACCATGTTCAGCGCCTATGTGGGGTTCACGCTCACTGTGCTGCTGGGCTGGCCCTTCTGGGCGGCGCTGCCGATAGTGATTGCGTTCGGGTTTTTCTTAGGGATCGCTGTCGAACGATTGGCATTGCGGCCGGCCCAGCAAGCACCCGCGGTGAGTCTGCTGATCGTGACGCTGGGGGTCGCGCTGATGCTCAACGCCATCGCCAGTTGGATCTGGGGGTTCGATCCCAAGTCGCTGCCCTATGCTGTGAGCGGGCCGCCGCTGGTGCTGGGCAATATAATTCTGACCCGACACGATCTGGTGATCTTCAGTACGACAGTTGTGCTCAGCCTAGGGTTCTTTATGCTCTTAAAATTTACGAAGATCGGAACGGCGATGCGCGCGGCAGCGCAGAACAGATTAGGGGCGCAGCTGCTGGGCATCCCTGTGCATAGAATGAACATGCTGAGCTGGGGGCTGGGGGTGGCGCTGGGGGCGGTCGCGGGGGTGCTCATAGCTCCGCTCGTCTTCTTGGATCTGACCGTGATGGTCTTCGTGATGCTCAAGGGGTTCGCGGCCGCAGTGCTTGGGGGGTTCACGAGCTTGCCAGGGGCTATCCTTGGGGGCCTGCTGGTCGGGCTCTTTGAGAGCCTGCTGATCGCCGTCCCGGTGGAGCTGGTCAATCAGCTCAAGGAGACGCTCGTCTTTGTGCTCATCATTGTGCTGCTTGCGGTGCGCCCGCAGGGATTGTTGGGAGAGCCCATCCATCGGAGGGTGTGAGATGCCAAGGTGGGCGTGGTTGGGCCTTCTGCTCCTCGGGCTGGTGTTCTTGCCCTTAGGTCTCAAGGGCTATACGATCTATATTCTCAGCTTGGCCGGGGCCAACGTGCTCGCGGCTGTGGGGCTGAATCTCCTGATGGGCTACGCCGGTCAGGTCTCGATTGGGCAAGCGGCGTTTCTCGCGATTGGGGGCTACACGTCGGCGCTGCTGATGACGCGGCTTGGGCTGGAGTTCTGGCTTGCTTTTCCCTTGGCGGGGCTGCTCACGGGAGCCGCCGGGTTGATTCTCTTCATCCCGGCGCTGCGTCTGAGCGCGATCTATCTAGCGATCGCAACGCTGGGGTTTGGCGCGGCTGTGCAGCAGCTCATTCCCTTGCCGTATTGGTCGGCGATTCTCGGGGGGCACGAGGGGATCAAAGTTCCCCGGCCCCAGCTTGGGGGCTTGGTCTTCGACACGGATTTGGAGCTGTATTATCTGACGCTTGGCATCGTCTTAGCGTTGCTGGCCCTCTCGTGGAACATCGCGCGTTCCTATATTGGGCGGGCGTTTATCGCTCTGCGCGACAAGCCTGCGGCTGCCGAAGCTTTAGGGATCAATCCCACTCGCTATAAAGCATACGCGTTCTTCATCAGCGCGTTCTTAACGGGAATCGCCGGGGCGCTGCAGGCGCATATAGTGGGGCGCATCAGCCCAGGGGAATTCGGGCTGGGTAAGTCTATAGAGATCTTCGCCATGGTGATCTTGGGGGGGATGGGATCACTGCCCGGTTCTGTGCTGGGGGCTCTCTTTCTGACGTTCCTGCCCCACTGGCTGGCCCAAGCGAAATTGTTCTATACGTTCTTATACGGAGCGGCGCTCGTGCTGGTGATTATCTTTATGCCCTACGGCGTGTGGGGGTTCTTTGTGCGTCTCTATTATCGCTTCCCCGCGATGCAGAAGCTCTTCCCCAAGGGGGTCTGAAGGTGCTGACTGTCAAGAATCTCTCGATGCGCTTTGGCGGGCTGAAAGCCCTGGATCGCGTCTCGTTCACGGTGAACGAAGGGGAGATCGTCGGACTGATCGGCCCCAATGGCGCAGGCAAGACTACTGTATTCAATCTCATCAGCCGGCTCTACGAGCCGACAGAGGGAGCTCTTCTCTTCCGCGGGGAAGACCTTTTGAAGCTGCGGCCGCATCAGATAGTCGAGCGTGGCATCGTGCGGACTTTTCAGTTGCTTGGGCTCTTCCCGTATATGACCGTCTTGGAGAATCTGATGGTCGGGGAGCATCGGGATTTTTGGGCGCACCCTGTTGCAGTCGCTTTGGGGTTCCCTCATGCGCGCCGCCAAGAGCGCGACCGAAAAGCTCAAGCCCTGTGGCTCCTGCGCTTCTTCAAGATGGAAGCTCTGGCGGACGCGTTCGTCTTTGCCTTGCCCTATGGGGCGCAGAAGCTGATTGAGCTGATGCGGGCACTCTTAGCGCGTCCCCGACTGCTCCTCTTGGACGAACCCGTTGCAGGGATGACCGCTGCTGAGAAGACTGCTATGAGAGAGTTTATTCAGAGAATCAATAGAGATTGGGGGATCACGGTTCTTCTCGTCGAGCACGATATGAACTTTGTGATGGGGCTGTGTGATCGTGTTATCGTGCTCAACTACGGGCGGGTCATTGCAGAAGGGAGAGCTGACGAGATTCAACAGAACCCTGAAGTCATTGAGGCTTACTTAGGGGAGGGGGTCAGCAGTGCTCGTGCTTGAGGGCATAGAAGCGCGCTACGGTCCGGTGGTGGCGCTGCGCGGCGTCTCACTGAACGTCTCGGAAGGGCAGATCGTCGCGGTGCTTGGGGCCAACGGCGCGGGGAAGACAACTCTATTCAGAACGATCTCGGGGCTGCTGCGCCCTACCCAGGGGAGACTAGAGTTCCTGGGACACGATCTGAGCAAGCTCTCCCCAGAGCGCATCGTTCGCTTAGGGATCGCGCACGTCCCCGAAGGGCGCCAGCTCTTTCTTGATCTAACTGTCAGAGAGAACTTATGGATGGGCGCGTACATCCGGCGCGACGCAGCAGTCAGAGAGGACTGGGAACGGGTGCTCTCGTACTTTCCCGTGTTGCGAGAACGACTCGATCAGCCGGCGGGCACGCTCTCCGGCGGCGAGCAACAGATGCTCGCCATCGGGCGCTCCCTGATGGCCCGCCCTAGACTCTTGCTCCTCGATGAGCCTTCACTGGGGCTGGCTCCCCTGACCGTGCAGGCGCTCTTTCGCTTCTTAAAAGATCTCAACTCTCGTGATGGCATGACGATACTCTTAGCCGAGCAGAACGCGCATCTGAGTTTACAGATTGCTCACAAAGCCTATGTGTTGGAGACGGGGAGGATCGCACTAGAGGGATCGGCCCAAGAGCTGCGACGCGATCCCAAGGTCCAACGGCTCTATCTGGGAGCCGAAGTGAACTTTTGACAGGGCAGATGGGAGAGTGCTACAATCTCTATGAGACTTGGATCACCCATCAGAAAAGTTTGGAGGAGGTGCGCCATGAAGTCCTCTCGCAGTCTGTGGCTGCTGGTGCTTGTGCTGGCAGTCGTCAGCGGTCTTCTCGTCTCCGGTCCGGCTCAGGTGACCCCTGGCACAGTCTTGTGGAAGGTCCACAGCGGCGGGCAGTTCTTCTTCTCCTCGGCCGCTGTGGGGAGCGAGGGCACGATCTACGTCGGCTCGTGGAACGGGCAACTCCTCGCCCTCGACCCAAACGGCACACAAAAATGGTCTTTCAAGACCGGTGGCCCGATCTTCGCGTCCCCTGCTGTCGGCCCTACGGGCACGATCTACGTCGGCTCGCTCGATCGCAAGGTCTACGCGATCAATGCCAATGGAACCCTTCAATGGGACTTCGCTACCCAAGATGGGGTCTACTCTTCACCGGCCCTGAGCACCGATGGGAAGATCTATATTGGCTCGCGCGATAAGAATCTCTACGCGCTCAATCTCGACGGCTCCCTCGCCTGGAAGTTCACAGCCGGCGCGGAGATCGAATCCTCCCCAGCCGTCGCCGCCGACGGCACGATCTACGTCGGCTCATGGGACGGAAATCTCTACGCCCTCACCCCTGACGGAACGCTCAAATGGAAGTATTCAGCGCAAGACAAAGTTGTCTCCTCCCCGGCCATCGGCGCCGACGGCACAGTCTACGTGGGCTCGGATGACGGAAGACTCTACGCGATCAAGCCCGATGGGGCGCTCCTATGGAAATACGAAGTTATAGACGCAGTGCGCTCCTCCCCAGCGGTGGGCCCAGACGGCACGATCTACGTCGCCGGCTACGACGGCAACCTGCACGCCATCAAGCCCGACGGCTCAGTCCGCTGGCAGAAGGGCATCGGCAGTATATATTTCTTCTCTTCCCCAGCGATCGGGTCCGACGGCGTGATCTATATCGGCTCGGACAAGGGAGAGGTCTACGCCCTCAAGCCCGATGGCTCCGAGCTCTGGCAGCGGCCCACAGGCGGAGCGGTCTTCACTTCTCCTATGATCGCCAAGAACGGCACGATCTACGTTGGCTCGAACGACGGATTCTTCTACGCTCTCAGCAGCACCAGCCAAGGAGCTGCGAACTCATCATGGCCCATGTTCCGGCATGACCTCTGCCATACGGGGCGCGTCG
>JBBISQ010000108.1:0-5136 GCA_037441155.1 Candidatus Fraserbacteria bacterium | reverse complement strand
GTGTCGCCGAGCTCGACGGAAATCTTTTCGATGGGGAAGCCCAGCTCTTCCGCGGCGATCTGTGCTAAGACCGTCTTGGTGCCGGTGCCGATGTCTTGGGTGCCCGTAATGACGATGGCTGTGCCGTCGGGGTTGATCTTGACGATGGCGTAGGCTGGGGGCATGCCGTTGCCGCTCCAGATCTGAGAAGCCATGCCGAAGCCCCGCAGGAACCTCTCCCCCATCCCCTCCCCTAAAGTGGGAGGGGCGCTTCCCCTTCCCTTGAGGGAAGGAGACTTCCTTCCAAAGAGCTTGGCCCCGCGCTCGTAGGCTTCGCGCAAGCCCTTGGTCGAATAGGGCCTCCCCGTCGTCTGGTCTATCTCAGTATAGTTTTTTAAGCGCAGCTCGAGAGGGTCTAGCTCCAGCTCTCTCGCCAGCTCGTCCATCAGAGACTCCAATGCGAACGTGCCTTCGACGTAGCCAGGAGCGCGAAACGCCGAGAGCGGCCCAGTGTTCGTGAAGACCGTGTACTGTTCCGTCTTCAGATTGGGGCACGCATAGAGCTGGCGTGCTGGGCCGCCGACCGAGGGCGGCCACAGACAGTACGCTCCCGCGGAGATGATCGCTCTCAGCTCTAACGCCGTGAGCGTGCCGTCGCGCTTGGCCCCGATCTTCAAGTGCTGCACTGTAGAAGGACGATTGCCCGCCGCGAGGTTCTCCTCATGGCGGTCGAGCATGATCTTGACGGGCCGGCCCGTCATCTTCGCCGCCAGCGCCGCAATCACCGTGTATTTGCCGAGATTATTCTTGCTGCCAAAGCCCCCGCCCATATATTTTTTGATCACCCTGACTCTGTGCAGGGGCAAGCCGAGCAGCCGAGCCAGCCCCTCACGCACCCCGAAGATGTGCTGCGTGGAGTCCCACACTGTGAGAGAATCCCCTTCCCACATGGCGACGCTGCCGTGGGTCTCCATGCAGTTGTGCAGCGCGCATTGCGTCCTGAATGTTCTCTCTACGATGACATCGGCTTGCGCGAAGCCCTGGGCCAGATCGCCCCGCTGATAGACCTCCGGCTGGCCGCCCAGGAGATTGCCGTCGGGATGAATCTTAGGAGCGTCGGGCTGAAGGGCTTCTTCAGGGTCAATGACGAAGGGCATCAGCTCATACTCAACTTCGATGAGCTCGAGCGCGTCTTGAGCGATCTCTTCATCGTCGGCGATCACACATGCGACCTCGTCGCCGACGTAGCGCACGATCTCATCGAAGAGAAACGTCTGGCGACGAAAAGAGATCTTTGGGGTGTTCTGAGAGCTGAGCACGGCGCGCACGCCGGGGAGTCTTTCCGCACGTCGCGTGTCTATATGTGTGATTCTCGCGTGTGGGTGCGGGCTACGTAGGATCTTCCCATAGAGCATTCCCGGAAGCTGCACATCGAAAGTGTAGACGGCTTTGCCGGTGACACGCTCTGGGCCGTCAATGCGCAGGGTCTTCTTGCCCACACATTGCAACGGGGTCTGCGCTTCCCATGCCGACAGCCCTTCACCCTCGACGACTACATATTCTTCGACGACGCGACCCTCGAACTCCGTCTTTGTCTTTATAACCTTGGGCATATGTCTCTCTCTTTCTTTTTTTTGTTTTGGCTGTGAATCACGGAAAGCACTGAAGGCAACAGAAAGCACGGAAGAAAGACCCCGTGTTCTCAGTGATTATTCTGGGCTCTCCGTGATTCTAACAATTCTGCTGCGCGCACGGCTGCTTTAAAGATCTTGGGGTACGCGCCGCAGCGGCAGAGATTCCCCGAGAGCGCCCGCTTCACCTCTTCCAGGGTCGGCGTGGGATTCTCATCGAGCAATGCCTTCACAGACATAATTTGTCCAGGCGTGCAGAAGCCGCACTGCAGCGCATCTTCTTCTATAAACGCTTGTTGGATGGGGTGGAGCTGCCCATCGCGCGCCAGACCCTCAATCGTTTCGATAGATCTTCCATCGCACTCGAGAGCCAGAGCCATGCACGCATAGATCGGCTTGCCATCTAATAAGACCGTACAAGCCCCGCAGGTACCCTCATCGCAGGCTTTTTTCGTGCCCGTCAGCCCGATATCTTTGCGCAGGGCGTCGAGCAGCGTCCGACGGGGCTCGACAAGCACTTCGCGCGTTTCGCCGTTGACGATCAGTCGTATGGGCGTCTTCCCCGGCCCGCGGACGACCATCTTCAGTCTTTTTGGGCGGGCAGCTTTGGTTGCCATAGAGAGACCTCCTCGCCGGTCGAATACCCTGTCAAAGTATAATCGAGAGCGATCAGGGCGTCAACGGGAGCGCTCGTGAACCCTCTTGCTTCGGAGAAACCCAGACGCTATAATCTCGCCATGGCCACCATGCAACGCGATGGTCTCATTCACAAAGCAAGAGAACTCGAGCAGCAGGCTTTCCAAGAGCTGAAGGCCCTTTCAAGCGCTCAGCGCTGCGAGGAGTTTCGCATTAAATTCCTCGGGCGCAAGGGCCAGCTCGCCCAGCTCTTAGACGAGCTGAAGCACCTGCCCCCAGACGAACGCGCCGAGGCCGGGCGCACCCTCAACGCCCTCAAAGAGCGATTGACAGCCGAGCTGGAGCAACGCGTGACCGAGTTTGCTCGCATCGAGAAAGAAGCGCGCCTGCGCGCCGAAGCCCTCGACGTCACCCTTCCCGGACGCCGACACAAGCTGGGCAGCTTGCACTTAATCACCCAAGTCACCAAAGAGCTCGAAGATATCTTCGTCAGACTGGGCTTTGAGGTCGTCACCGGCCCTGAGGTCGAAACAGATTACTATAACTTTGAAGCCCTCAACATGCCCAAAGACCACCCGGCCCGCGACGACTGGGATTCGTTCTATATCGAGGGCTGCGATGACCTTCTCCTGCGCACCCATACGTCGCCGGTGCAGATCAGAGTGATGCAGCACCGTCGGCCTCCCGTGAAGGTCGTTGCTTCGGGAAAGTGCTTCCGGCGCGATGCTACCGATGCCACGCACTCCCCGGTCTTCCATCAGATCGAGATGCTCTGGGTAGACAAGGGGATCACGTTAGCGCATCTGAAGGGCACGATCCTCGCATTCATAGAAGAGTTCTTCGGGAGGAATTTTGAGGCTCGCTTTGTAGGGGATTATTTCCCGTTCACCGAGCCCAGTCTCCAAGTGCATGTGCGCCGCAAGGGCACTGAAAAATGGCTGGAGATCCTGGGCGCAGGGATGGTCGACCCGGCAGTTCTTCAAGAAGTGGACTATGATCCCGAAGAGTACACGGGGTTCGCCTTCGGGCTTGGCGTCGAGCGCATGGCCATGCTAAAATACGGGGTGGACGACATTCGCACGTTCTATCAGAACGATATTCGGTTCATTGAGACGTTCTAATTTGAAAGGGAGGGATTCCACAAGACTGGGTTGAGATGCATCACGAGCCAGACCCCCAAGAAGAGATCCCGCCACCAGGGAGTGTGCAGTGGGTGCCTCAGAACTTCGGAGGGCTTCCTTCGGAGTTCTCTCGTTTTTCGTCGGCGCGCGCTGTCGTTTTGCCTGTGCCCTATGACCTCACGACCTCGTACCTAGCAGGCACACGATTCGGCCCTCAAGCGATCATCGAAGCTTCGACACATCTAGAGCTCTACGACGAAGAACTACAGTGCGAGCCCTACCGCGTGGGGATTCACACGCTGCCCCCGCTGGAGCCCTCGGCAGCCGGCCCCCACGAGACACTCGAGCGCGTCGAGGAAGTGATCCGTTGGATTTTAGAGCACGACAAATTCCCCGTGATGCTCGGGGGCGAGCACTCGCTGACGCTGGCTCCTGTGCGAGCGCTGCGAAAAAAGTTCGGAAACTTCTCGGTCTTACAGCTTGATGCTCACGCCGATTTGCGGGAGAGCTTTCAGGGGACACCGTTCAATCACGCCTGCGTTGGGCGCCGGATGCACGAGCTGGGGCTGAACGTAGTGCAGATCGGGGTTCGGGCGATCAGCTCCGAAGAAGCGGAGTTTCTCCAGAGCGCCAAGAACGTGTACGTCTGTTTTGATTATGCGCTGCACTCAGACCTACCCCCCTGGCTCCCCTCCCGCTTCAGGGGAGGGGCCGGGGGAGAGGTTTTAGAAAGAGCTCTTGCTCAGCTGCGCGACCCCGTCTACGTCACGGTAGACTTGGACGTCTTCGACCCAGCGCTTATGCCCGCCGTGGGCACCCCAGAACCCGGTGGACTCGATTGGTACACGGTGTTGAAGATTCTCAAATACGTTGGTGAACAGCACACTGTGCTCGGCTTCGACGTCGTCGAGTTGTGCCCCATCGCGGGGATGGTCGGGCCGGACTTCCTCGCGGCCAAGCTCGTCTACAAGATGCTCGGCTATTTTTTGTATAAAAAAGGAGGTCAGCGATGAACGGTTTCTCCTGGGTGCCAACGAAGCTCTTCTTTACCAAGGGGGTAGGAACGCATAAGGAGGAACTACGCTCGTTCGAAGCGGCGCTGCGCGATGCAGGGATCGAAAAGTATAACTTAGTGCACGTCTCCAGCATCCTGCCGCCACGGTGCAAGATCATCCCCAAGGCCGAGGGGCTCAAGGAGCTGAAGCCGGGGCAGATCGTCTTCGTCGTGATCGCCCGCTGCTCCAGCAATGAGCCCCGCCGGCTCATTGCTGCGTCCATCGGGTGCGCCGTGCCCGCCGATCCCGATGCCTACGGGTATCTGAGCGAGCACCATGCCTACGGCCAGAACGAGAAGCAAGCGGGCGACTACGCCGAAGACTTAGCTGCCTCGATGCTCGCTTCGACCCTTGGGATCGCGGTGGACGACAATCTGAGCTGGGATGAGAAAGAGCAAGTCTGGAAGCTGTCGGGGAAGATCGTGCGCACCCGCAACGAAACGCAAACAGCTATCGTCAACGGCGACGGCTACACGACCGTCGTGGCCGCAGCGGTGCTGCTCTTCTGAAACGGTTGACAGGGCCTGGGCTATCGATTACAATACACAGCGAGACGAAGGGGTCGTTAGCTCAATTGGTAGAGCATCCGGCTCTTAACCGGAGGGTTGTAGGTTCGAGTCCTACACGACCCATACTAATTTGTCCCCATCGACTAGCGGCCTAGGTCATGGCCCTTTCAAGGCCAAAACGGGGGTTCGAATCCCCCTGGGGACG
>JBBISQ010000107.1:0-5178 GCA_037441155.1 Candidatus Fraserbacteria bacterium | reverse complement strand
ACCGGCAATGTAAAGTGAAACCACGCCCCGCCCTCAGGAGCGTTCTCCGCCCAGATTCTGCCCCCGTGCGCTTCGATGAGCGCTTCGGCAATCGCAAGCCCTAAGCCTGTGCCCCCACTGGCGCGCGCCCGGGATTTATCCCCACGATAAAACCTCTCGAAGATATGAGGCAAATCTTCCGGCGCGATCCCCGGCCCCCCATCGCGCACGCTCACGTGGACAGCACCGACTTCTCTATACGCAGAGAGCCGGATCGTTCCCCCTGCGGCGGTGTACCGGCACGCGTTGTCTAGGATATTCAGCAAAACTTGCTCAATGCGCTGGCGGTCCACAGCGAGCGTCGGCAGATCGTCCGCAATATCGGCTTCCAATGTGAGCCCTCTCTCTTCTAATCTCGGGTGCATCTGCGCGACAATGCCCTGAAGCAGTTCGCCCAACGGAATAGGGGTGCGCAGAATCTGCAGCTCTCCCGCATCGGCTAATGCTAAGAGTTGCAGATCGCGCACGAGCCGCCCCAGCAAGAGATTCTGCTCATAGATAGTTTGAAGCTGCTGCGAGGTCGGTGGCACGATCTTATCTAAGAGAAGCTCTAAATGGCTCTGCTGGATCATCAAAGGGTTGCGCAGCTCGTGGGCAATATCCAAGATGAGCTGACGGCGGAGCGTCTCGGATCGCTGTAAGCTCTCGGCCATCTGGTTGAACGTCTCTCCCAAGCGCCCCAGCTCGTCGCTGCTGGTGATGTTCACGCGCGGCGGGGATCTTCCTTGGGAGATCTGTTCGGCAGCAGCGCGCAATTCTTCTAATGGGCGCGCCAAGCGTCGCACGAAGAGCATTCCCAGCCCCAACGCGATGATCAGGGCGACGACACCTGCGAGCAGAATAGAATCGCGCACCGACTGAGAGAACTCTTGCTCCAAGGGGTTGAACGTGCCCGCAGGGATACCCATGATCAGCGTGCCGACGCGCTCGCCCTGGACGCGAATGGGCACGCCCCCAGAGAGATCACGCTCTGGGAGTCTGCGCCCCAGAAGCCTGGGGTCGCTGCTGATGAAGACCAGCCCCGTTGCGTCGGCTATCACTAACGGTTGTTCGAGCGGAGGCAGCTCTTGGAGTTGAGGATTGAGCAATTCGCTCAAGCCCTCCCAGCTCCCGAAGCGATAATAATAGCTCGTCAGAAAGCGCTGGAGCGGGCGCGCTTGTACGGTCGCCGCGCGAGCCCGATAGGTGCGGAATCGTTCTTGAATAGACCAATCCGCAAACGCATAGACAATAACGATAGCGCAGAGTGTGGCTATTGCGAACGCGCCGATCAACTGATACGTAAACGGGATGCGTTGCCACAGAGCTTTCATAGTGTGCGATCGCGAAAGCGATACCCCACGCCGTAGACCGTCTGAATATATTCAGGCTCTTGGGGGTTGCGCTCGATCTTCTTCCGTAAGTTTTTAATGTGCGAATCGACAGCGCGCTCGAGGGTTTCTGTGGTCGAGCCGCGCATGGCATCGAGCAATTGGAGTCTGGTGAAGACACGATTCGGGTGCTGGGCCATGAACGCCAGCAGCGCAAACTCGCTTGCGGTCAGCTCGACTTGTTGCCCGCGCACGAAGACCTCATGCTTTTCTAAGTCGATCTGGAGATCCCCGGCTCGGATCACGCTCTGCGATCTCTTCCCGGCGCGGCGCAGCACCGCGTGGATGCGCGCGACCAGCTCTCTCAAGCTAAAGGGCTTTTCCAAGTAGTCATCAGCGCCCAGTTCAAGCCCTTGGACGCGTGCCGGCTCGCCCACCCGTGCCGTCAACATAATAATGGGCACATCGGAGTCTTTTCGGATGCGATGGCAGACCTCCCAGCCGTCAACTTTGGGCAGCATCAGATCGAGCACGATCAGATCGGGCTGGCGGTGCGCAAACGCTTCGAGCGCTGCTTGGCCGTCCAGCGCGATCTCGACGGAGAACCCAACGTTGCGCAAGTAGAGCGCGATCGCCTGAGCGAGCTTCTCTTCGTCCTCAACGATCAAGATAGATGCCTTCACGCTTCTATTATATTATAGAGCAAGGAGGTTGGGAGCCCGAGCTCACCTCGGGCTCCCAAGCGCTCCCACATGGGGGAGGAGGGCTAATCCCACGGGTCTCTCTTCGTTCTCTTAGAAACCACCTCGCTTTCCTCCGAAGTGGCCAAACCGTCCGAAGCGCCCGCCCACAGGGAGCGTGGTCACGCTCAAGACGTTGCCGTTGCCAGCGTCAATGATGACGAGCACGGAGCTGCCGTCGGCGGTCAAGATGACGACGTTGTAGACGACGTAGCCGTTGCGCTCGCCTAAATGCGCTCCGATGACAGTTCCGGCCTGCTGCCCCTTGGCGATCTCGATAGCTTTGAGCAGATCTATCTTAGCAAGACCGGCCAAGACAGCGGCTCGGCTGGGGGCTTTGACGCTCCCGGTGATAGAAGGGGGCGTGGGTTGTTCCGTGGTCGTTTGGTTCTGGGCTGACGCGTAATAGAACGCTATGCCCGCCAAGAGCGCGATTGCAACAGTGATTGCACCGATGCCGAGAGAGAACTTCTTCTTCATACGCTTACTCCTTTCTTCGGTGCTCACCCGAGCTTTCTAGTCGGGTGGCACCCTCACTATAGAGGGCAATTGTGGAGATCTTATGAAGAGCGGGTCGAGATTTGGGGGAAATCTAGGGCGCCTGGAACCAGATCTCGATTCCCAAGATAAACTGTTTTAGGCCGCCGATCGGATCGAGCGCTATCCCTGAAAAGAACGCGAGGTTCTTGCTCAGCCCAATGTCGAGATTGACCCGGCTTGTCACCCTCGCCGGCATCGCCGTCCCCTTCCGAAAATAGAGATCACCTGCGATGGTGAGCTCCCCTCCAGCAGTGCCCTCTAACGAGACGACAGCATCATACTCAGTCTGCTCATAGTGTGCGACAGGGTCCTTGAGCGCGATGTCTATCAGATAGTCCCGCGCACGCAGATCTATATCGTTCGCCCCCTTGCGCTTGTAGAGCTTGCCCTCAAGGGCCACCGTGCTGCTCAGATACCAATCGTCCATCAGCTCGATATATTGTACGCTGAGCCCGCGCAGGCTCTGAAAATCTGTATAGAGATAGAGCGCGGGACCGTCGAGATCGAGCAACGCCGTCAGGGCCTTGGTCTCGTCATCGGGCAAGAGGCGAACGGTGAAGAGCAAACTGAGTGGCCCTGTGTCGGGCTCATAGTAAAAATCCCAGCGCGAGTACTCGAAGCCGTTCGTCCGGGTAAACCGAGTGACGCTGTCGAAGTGAACCCATTCTAAGAAGCTCGCCCCTTCGATAGCGAGATCTATTCGACTCCATTCCCAGGAGCCGGCTCCCAAGCCAAAGTTCGGCGAAGTCAAGTCTGTCTCCGCTCCCAAGAGCAGATTGATCCCCACGGCTGCGCCTCCAAATGTGTTCCCCTGGAACGAGAGACTCAAGCCCGTCAGCAGCCCTACGTTAGTAGATAGAAGCAGCAGCTCGCTGCTCATCGCTGCGCCGCCGTAATTGATCGCTGTTTGGTTCCAGAAGTAGCGCAGCCCCTGGGCAGAGAAGACAGCGTCGAAGCGCCACAGCAGCGTCCCCACGGGGTACTCCATAATTATTTGTTGTTTATTGTAGCCTTGAAGGTGGAGCAGCGAGCTAGCAAATCCCTGAAAGAGCGCAGGCGCTTGCCAGATCATCTGCAGGGCAAACCCTAACTGCGTAAAAGACGGATCAGTCAGAAACAATCGCGAGAGCGCGCGGCTGGGAGACTGCGCCAAGTCTCCCAGAAAGAACCCGAAGATCATGGTCGAAGCACCGCTCGCGAAAGTCTGGTCAATGACTGCTGGCGTCTGTGGATATATACTGACTGACCCTGTCCAGTTGCCGACGATCCTCCCGTAGCCGACGGCGCTGCCCAGCAGCGCGAGCACGACGAACACAAAGATTTTTTTATTCATAGCGCAAGGCTTCGACGGGGCGTAGCTGCGCCGCTTGGCGCGCCGGCAACACCCCGGAGAGCGCCCCCAGCACGAATGAGAAGATCAGCGTTCCAATGATGAGCCCTGGGCTGAACTCCGCGCCCGCTCCTCCACCCAACGGCCCAAACGCCAACGCCCGCGTGATGAACCCACCAGCTCCACTGCTCAGCGCAACCCCGCAGAGCACCCCAATCGCCCCGCCGATCAGGCCGATCAGCCCCGATTCGATTAGGAAGAGACTCAAGATATGCGCGTCTTTAGCCCCGATGGCTTTTAAGATGCCGATCTCGCGCGTGCGCTCCAGAACCGACGTGTACATAGTGTTCATCACGCCGACGGCCCCGACTAAGAGCGAGATGGCCGCAATCGCCGCTAGGGTCATCTGAATGGCCCCTAACACCCCGCTGATCCTTTGGCTGATCTCTTCGGCTGTCACCGTCGAGACCGGCGTGCCGAGACGGCTCATGACGGCTTTAATGCGATTGGCCACGTCTATGACTTTAGCTCCCTTCGCGGCTTTCACTAAGACGATAGAGACCTTGCCCTCGTCTTGGTTGAGGGCTTCTAACGCTTTGATGGGGACGAAGAGCGCATTGTTGATATTCCCAAAGCCGATCCCCCCGCGCCCTTGCTCCACGGGCTGCAAGACCCCGATCACTCGAAAACTCTGATTGTCTATACTGATCTCGTCTCCAACGGTGACGCCCAGGTCCGTCGCAAGACGATTTCCCAGCACTGCGACAAACTGATCTTCAGGCTCGAACGCTCGGCCGTCCTCGAGCACAAAGTACCGAAAGTACCCACCGAAGTTCTCTTTCACCCCTGGGCCAAGGCCCGTGACCCTCAAAAAGCCCTGACCTTCCATCTTTTGAGAAGTCACCATCGCTGTCTCGATGCGTAGAGACCCGATCTGCGCGACTTGGGGGATCTGTCTCAGCGCGTCGAGATTGAGCGCTTGAGCTTGCAAGCCCCCGCCGAAGAACCCCGGCCCGCCCCCTTGGGCAAAGCTCGCCCCAGGGAAAACAAGAATCGTGTCGTACCCAATCGCTTCAAACTCGCGCTCGACGGCGCGCTTCATCCCCTGTCCAATCGCGATGAGCGCGACGACCGCCGTGACCCCGATGACGATCCCCAGCACAGTCAACCACGACCGCAATTTCCGGCTGCGAATAGTGTGCAGAGCGAGGTCGAAATA
>JBBISQ010000106.1:0-5273 GCA_037441155.1 Candidatus Fraserbacteria bacterium | reverse complement strand
CTATATGCGCGGCACGACCTCACGCGTATAGAATTCTAAGATATCCCCAACTTGGACTTTATCAAATCCCGCGATGCGAATGCCGCACTCCTTGTCCTTCTCGACCTTCTTGACATCTTCTGTAAAGTGCTTGAGGCTGGCCAGCGTGCCGTCGAAGATCACGGCATTATTGCGCTTGACGCGCACGCGCGCCTCGCGCAGCACCTGCCCGTCGCGCACATAACACCCTGCCACCGGGCCGACGTTGGGAATCTTGAAGACATGGCGCACCTCGGCCTCACCGATCTTGGTCTCGCGGATCTGCGGAGCGACGAGCCCCTGCAACGCCCGCTTCACGTCATCGGTCAACTGATAGATGACATCATAGATGCGGATGGGCACACCCTCCTGCTCGGCCATCTGCGCCGCCTTGTCGTCTACAGCAATGCGGAATCCGATGATCACCGCGTCTTTGGCCGTCGAGGCGAGCAGCACATCGCTCTCGTTGATGTTCCCGATGCCGTCGTGAAGGAACTCTAACTGCACCGGCTCGACCTTGATATTTTTGAGTTCATGGCGCACGGCTTCGAGGCAGCCGACGCTGTCGGCCTTGAGGATGACCCGCAGCACCCGCTGCTTCGCTTGCTCCTGCTGCAGGAGAACGTCTTGGATGGAGCGGCGCGTCTTCTCCAGACGCTTGCGGCGCAGCTCTTCGAGGCGGGTTTCGGCACGCCGCTTGGCCTCCATCAGATCAGACAAGACCTCAAAGCGTTCCCCAGGTCTGGGGACGTCCGAGAGCCCCAAGATTTGGACAGCCGAGCCGGGGCCGGCCTCGCTCACCCGGCGCCCTCGGTCGTCTAAGAGCGCTCGGATGCGCCCATAGGCTGTGTGACAGAGCACGATGTCGCGCTCGCGCAGCGTGCCCTCTTGGACGATCACCGTGGCCAAGGGGCCGCGCGTCGGATCGAGAGAGCTCTCGATCACTACCCCTCTGGGCATGGCGTGGGGATCGGCTTTCAGCTCTTGCAGCTCGGCAACTAGCAGAATCATCTCCAAGAGATCGTCCACCCCCTGGCCGGTGATCGCTGAGAGCGGCACGGTGATAGTATCGCCGCCCCAGTCCTCTGGGGTGAGCCCCTCGCGCGCCAATTGCTCTTTGACCCGCTGCACGCTCGCCGTAGGTTTGTCTATCTTATTGATCGCTACGATGATGGGGACTTTCGCGGCGCGGGCGTGGCTGATCGCTTCTCTCGTCTGCTCCATGATGCCGTCATCGGCAGCGATAACTAACACGACGATATCTGTCACTTGGGCGCCGCGGGCACGCATGTTGGCGAACGCCCGGTGCCCCGGTGTATCAATGAACGTGATCTTCTTGTTCTTATACTCAGCTTGGTAGGCCCCGATCGACTGGGTGATCCCTCCGGCTTCACCGGCGGCCACGCGCGTCTTGCGAATATAGTCTAAGAGAGTGGTCTTGCCGTGGTCGACGTGTCCCAGGATCGTGACGACTGGCGGGCGCGGGACCTTCGGCCTTTCGGGGACAGCAGGGGCGGGCTTTTCGAGCACTTGTTGGGCGACTTTGGCTTCTGCTGGGGGAGTGGGAGCCGCGGGCTTTGCCGGTGGGGCTTCGAGTCTTTTAGGGGTCGGTTCGGCTTTGGGCTTCGGCTCAGGAGCTTTGGTAGGTGCTGGCGATGGCGTCGGCTCCACTGTGGGCTTCGGCTGCGGGATGGTCGCCTGAGACGCAGTTTGAGGTGCGGCAAAGAGCTCCCGTGCGATTTTATACTCTTCTTCGGTGAGGCTTTCGAAGCTGTGCTTGCGCTTCTTGATGCCCCGCCCCTCCAGCCGTGTGACCAGCTCGCTGATGGTCGTGTTGAGTTCTTTAGCGACTTTGTACAGCTGCATACTCGAAAAGCTCCTCTTGGTTCGCGCGTCGAACACTCTCTGAAAGTGCTATTGGAATCGGACAAATCTACACTATACCGCGTCGTAGGGGATTTGTCAAACCGGGCGAGGGGACGTGCTTGCATCTTCGGGCTTTGTCGCTTAAAGTAAAAGGGCTATGGAAAGTCTTCTGGAACGCTTGGCTGAGCTACACAAGAAATATCATGAGCTGGAACATCAGCTCAGCCAGCCGGAGACCATCAACGGCCCTCACTATATACAGCTGTCGCAGGAGTACGCGCGGCTCAAGCGCCCTGTGGAGCTCTATGAGCATCTGCAGCGCTTGGAGCAATCTATACTCGAAGCCCGCGAGCTGCTCGAGAGCGACGGCGATTTGCGTGCCCTGGCGCAAGAAGAGCTTGAACGTGCCGAGGCCGAGCGCGCTCGACTGTTAGACGAAGCGCGGCTCTTGCTTGTCCCTGAAGACCCGAGCGATGCGGGCAATGCGATTGTTGAGATTCGCGCCGGGGCTGGGGGAGAGGAGTCGGCGCTCTTCGCTGCCGATCTCTTTCGAATGTACAAAAAATACGCGGACGCCCATAATTTCCGGATAGAGATTCTCGACGCCCATCCGACTGACTTAGGAGGGTTTAAGCAGATCGTCTTTGAGGTGACGGGGCCGGGGGCGTTCGGGAAGTTTAAGTTCGAAAGCGGCGTCCATCGTGTCCAGCGCGTTCCCGAGACCGAAGCGTCTGGGAGGATTCACACAAGCACGGCGACCGTCGCGGTGCTCCCGGAGATCCAAGACGTGCAAATTCAGATTCGCGACGAAGACATAGAGTTCGAAGCGTTTCGCGCCGGCGGCCCCGGCGGCCAGAACGTCAACAAGGTCGCCACCGCCGTACGCTTGGTGCACAAGCCCACGGGGATCGTTGTCACGTGCCAAGAAGAACGGAGCCAGCACAAGAACAAAGAGAAAGCTCTGAAGCTCTTGCGGGCGCGCTTACAAGAGAAATACGAATCGGAGCAGAAACAAGAGATCACGCAGCAGCGACGCATCCAAGTGGGCACCGCCGCGCGCAGCGAGAAGATCCGAACGTATAATTTCCCTCAGAACCGCGTGACGGATCATCGAATTGATTTGACGCTGCATCAGTTGGATCGCATTCTCGAGGGCGAGCTGGACGAGTTGCTCGCGGCGCTCGACAAAGCCTATCGGGAGCAGCAGTTGGCCGAGCTGGAGAAATAGGCCCTCACCCCTGCATCCCCTCTCCCGTAGCTACGGGAGAGGGGTGCCCGCAGGGCAGAGTGAGGGCCTTTCCCGCCTAACATCCCGCGCGCTTCGCGAGCATGATCTGCGATTGTCCCAGATCGCGGCCTCCGCGGGCCCAGGCGACGTAGACGTTCCCTTGCGCGTCTACGGCGATGGCCGTCTCGGAAGCGTCAACCCCGGGGCCGCGTAAGCCCAAAAAGACAAAATTCGGTCCAGAATCTGGGATGTCGTCGCGTATCCATGTCTGGCCGCCATCAGTCGAGCAGACAAAGCCCGTCAGCTCGTCTTCGACAATGCTGGAGAAGCTCACGTACAGATTCTTCCCGTCAGTAGCAATAGATGGGAATGCCCCATCTTTGGCGATGACGACGCTGGGGTTCCACGTCTGGCCGCCATCGGGCGAGACCGTGAGCATGATATCGGCGCTCTCGGGGGCTTGCTCGGTGTCGTCGTTGACGTTATAGATATTCTGCCCGAGAAAGGCCCACTCGGGAGCATCAGAAAACCCGGGGTTGCTCGTGACTTGGGTTGGCCCTTCCCATGTCGTGCCACCGTCAGCACTCTTGAAGAAGTAGACGTCGGCGTCGTCTGTGCTGAGAGCGAGCGTGTAGACAAGATAGAGCGTCCCATCAGGTCCTTGGGCCCAGTGGGGCCAGCGTAAGTAATCGAACGTCTCAAAGAGCGTTTGGAACTCTGAGAACGTCTGGCCGTCAGGAGATTTACTCCAGACGAGCTTAGAAAAATCTTCAAACCATGCGACGTAGACGGTCTGCTGGGCGTCTACGAAGACGTCGACGTTACCGTCCCATTCGCCCTGAAGCTCGTGCTGCCCTGAAGCTGCGTCAGTCTCAGCGACCTTGACGGGGGGAGTCAGCCATGTCTGAGCGCCGTCGTCGGAGCAGCGGAGGAAGATATCTCCGCCGAGATCATCCCAGCCCTCCCAGGCGACGCAGAGTCGTCCGCCGCCCACCGAGACAGTCGGTGCGACCGGCCAATCTCCTCCGACACCTTCGGAGAGATTGATCGGAGCACCCGGTTGCAGCGTCTCTCCCGCAGGCACGACGCTGAGCATGATATCTCCGCCAAGATCGGCCCAGACGACGTAGGCCGTCCCGTCGGGGGCGACGGCCAAGTCCGAGTTGTAGACCAGATCTCCTGAGCCAAAGCCGGCCTCAGCGATCACGACCGACTGCCACGCCGACTGCTGGGCCTGGCTGCCCCAGCCCCCACAGACCAGAACGAGCACGAGCACCGACCACTTCCACAGAGTTCGAGAACTCATATCCTCACCTCGCGCAGAAAAGTACAGTAATTATATAAATCTTGGGGCTGAAGGCAAGCTTGACAGCTTGGACTGATAGTGTTAATATAAATGCGCCTTCTGGGTCTATAGCTCAGTGGTAGAGCGCGCGCCTGATAAGCGCGAGGTCGGAAGTTCGATTCTTCCTAGACCCACCACCACCCTCTCGTTGGAATCACGGAAGGCACTGAGAAGCACGGAAAGCACAGGAGATTACTTCCGTGTCATCTGTGTGCTTCTGTGCTTTCCGTGGTTCTAGATTTTTCTTCAAGCTCGTTTAGATATCAACAACAGGCAGCTTAGCAACCCAATAGTAAATACAGAGCAACTCGGAAGAGCTAAGTTGATCCGAATTGACACCCCTTGGATAGGGCCAATTCTTAAAACAGATAGCGGAAGTGTTATATTTATACAAACACACTTTTAGGAGACGGAGCAGCAATAGTTGGGTTTGCCGCTGGTATCGTAGTAGGTCTCTTGATAGTGTTGCTGTTCTGATGCGCTGCAACAGTAGGCAGTTGAGGCTAGATCAATAAGCTGAATCTACAAGGATCTTATTGGTCTAGCCTCACTGATAGAATGTAGGCTAAAATATTACCAAGCTGAATCGCATGTAAACATGTAAATTAAATGAGGAAGGAGGCACCCATGAAGACTGAGTGGCGCTTCAGCACAGGGTGGCTACTTTTGTTGTATGTGGCTGCTATGAGCTTCGGGGGATCATTGGTGAGCATAGCAGGAGGCTTGGGTGGGAACCAGTCTGATTTTCAGGCGCTGCCTAGAGTGCTTTTCGCCCTAGCTTCTATCCTACTATCATTAGGAATCATACTGAAAGCT
>JBBISQ010000105.1:0-5363 GCA_037441155.1 Candidatus Fraserbacteria bacterium | reverse complement strand
GGCGTTTGAGGGGGAGCAGCACGGCTTCCGCAAAGCCGAGAATATCAAGCGATCGCTCGAAGCCGAGCTGTATTTTTACTCTAAAGTTTTCGGATTTCCCATTGCTGATCCCGTCGAGCCGGTGCAGATCGAGAATCTTTAGAAAAAAATTTGATGAAGGGAGGTCATCTATGGCCAAGAGTGTGGCGATCATCTTGCTCGTCCTCGCGTCTATGGCCCTGCCGGTGTGGGGTCAGGCTCCTGAGAGCTTTTCGTTCACTTCCCCTCTTGTTGGGTGGGCTTTTTTCGATCTGTCTGGGTTGAACAGCTCCTTGCAAGCTCAGGGGTATCCCGTGCTGGCTCAGACTCTCTTCATCTGGGGAGCACGAAATAACTTCTCTTCTTCAGGGGGGCTTTGAAGGGATGGGATTTGGGGTTCTCTTACTGGTCCGGAAATACTGTTGCACGTCATGGGGAGAGACTTGTCCGGCTCATGGTCGTATGGTCGGGATTGCTCGCTGAGCGCTCTGTGTTGGGCAGCTCAGCTCCCTATGAGCTTTCTATCTGCTTAGCGGGAGGGATTGGGGTGTCATCTGTCTGTATAGGATCGGCGCGCCCAGGACTTTGAGGATGCCCTGCATACTCCCTCGATGGTCTTTATGACTCGGTGGTTCTTCACGGTGCAGCCTCAACTCAGCCTGAGGGTGCGCGTGATCGCTTTTTTCTCGGTCAAGCTTTCGCTGGGCTACATGCTGACATTCGATAGCGGTGCCTGGGACCAGGAGGGCCGAGCGCTGAAAGGACCTCCCCGAACATTCAACGGCTGGATTGTCCAAGTGAGTCTGTGAAACGCTTGCTCACTGGGCTCACTCTGGCTATAATGCGCCAAACGCTGGACGAGGCTGACACCGTATGAGAGTGCTGCGCATCAGCTGGGTTGGAGCGATTCTGGCCGCTCTCGTTGTGAACTTTGCTCAGGTGGCCCCTGCCTCTGGAAGCTACTCGTTACGTTTCTATGGTAACGGCGTCAACGACATTGATCGCGTCAAGATTCCGATAGATCCTCACCGCCCTGTGGACGTGGGCGCGACCGATTTCACTATCGAGTGGTGGATGAAAGCCCTGCCGGGCGAGAACGCTTCCAATGCCGTCCAATGCAACACCGAGAGCGGCTGGATCTATGGGAATATTCTCTTTGACCGGGATGTCTTCGGCCCCGGCGATTATGGCGATTATGGGATCGCGCTCAATGGGGGGAGGGTCGCCTTTGGCGTCAGTTACGGCTCTAGCGGCACAACGCTCTGCGGGACGCTACCCGTTGCCGATGGGCTCTGGCACCATGTTGCTGTGACTCGTCGCTACAGCGATGGCCAGCTCTGTATCTTTGTAGACGGCCAGCTCGATTCGTGCGGGAACGGCAACGTCGGCTCCAATCGAGATATCAGCTATCGCGATGGCAGATCCACAAGCTACCCCAACAGCGATCCCTTCTTCGTGATCGGCGCCGAGAAGCATGACGCCGGCCCATCGTACCCATCATATCGGGGATGGGTTGATGAAGTTCGGATTTCTAATGTGTTGCGCTATACGGGAAACTTCTCGCGTCCGACACAGCCCTTTATACCAGATTCTTTCACCGTTGCTCTCTATCACTTTGATGAAGGCACGGGCAACACTATTACAGACTCTTCGGGTGCTCCAGGGGGTCCCAGCAATGGAGTGCGCAACTACGGGGGCTCACCTCCTGGACCCGAATGGTCATCGGAGACTCCCTTCCTCAGTGCCCTTCCACCCCCAGCGGTTACATTGCAACAGATTGCTTCTGGGCTCTTGCGTCCTGTGGCCATCGCTCACGCCGGAGACGCACGACTCTTTATCGTCTTACAAGCAGGGCAGATTCGTATCTACGATGGCACGCAGCTCCTCCCGACCCCCTTCTTGGATATCAGTTCGATTGTCAAATGCTGCGGTGAGGAGGGCTTGCTCAGCGTTGCATTTCACCCCAACTATGCGACGAACGGCTATTTCTATGTCTTCTATACGAATCTGAGCGGGGACCTGGTCATCGCTCGCTACAGCCGCTCATCGCACGATCCCAATCTTGCTGACCCCAATTCTGGTGTGATCGTGCTGACGATCCCGCATCCTGGCTTTAGTAATCACAACGGGGGACAGCTCCAGTTTGGCCCCGATGGCTATCTCTATATCGGCATCGGCGACGGCGGTGGGGCAGGCGATCCTAATAATAACGCCCAGAACATTAACTCGCTCTTGGGAAAGATCCTGCGGATTGATGTCGACAGCGGCTCCCCCTATGCCATCCCGCCCAGTAATCCGTTTGTGGGGCAACCTGGAGCTGACGAGATCTGGGCCTACGGGCTAAGAAATCCCTGGCGCTTCAGCTTCGACCGAGTAACGGGAGATCTTTTTATCGGTGATGTCGGGCAGAACGCTTGGGAAGAGGTAAACTTTCAATCAACTGGCAGTTCCGGTGGACAGAACTACGGCTGGCGCTTGATGGAAGGCTTTCACTGCTATAACCCGTCCTCGAATTGCAACGATGGCACCTTGACCTTGCCCATTCTGGAGTACAGCCACACCCTAGGCTGCTCGATAACAGGGGGCTACCGTTACCGTGGCTCACAGATCCCTTCGCTCTCTGGATACTATCTCTATGGGGATTACTGTTCCGGGCGGATTTGGGGAGCACTGCCCAGTAGCGGAGGCGTCTGGATCCCCACAGAACTGCTCGATACGACGCTCTCCCTAAGCGCTTTTGGGGAAGACAGCAGTGGGGAACTCTACGTCGCTGATCTCTCAGGGGGGAGTATCTATAAGATCGTCCCTGCTCAAGGATCAGATACCCCGGCGCTCTTTCGGATTGAGCGTACTACAGGGAATGTCTTCGCTGATGGGGCGTTCTTTTCCGGTGGCGCTGACCTTGCTGAGTATGTCTTGGTCTCCGAAGCCGTCGAGCCCGGCGACGTCGTCGAGCTCGATCCCCACAATCCCCGACAGTATCGCAAGGCTCGGTCAGCGTACAGCACCTTAGTTGCTGGGGTGATCTCGACGCGACCGGGGATGATCTTAGGCGCGCGCGAGCACTCAGAAGGGCGAGCGCTCGTGGCATTGGTGGGGCGTGTCCCAGTGAAAGCGACAACAGAGAACGGGCCGATTCGCCCCGGAGATCTGCTGACAAGTTCGGCTCGTGTTGGGTATGCGATGCGTTGCGAAACTCCACGGGAGTGCGAGGGAGCGATTCTGGGCAAGGCGCTGTCGTCGTTGGAGGGGGGCGAGGGGGTCATCCTTGTTCTGGTGATGGCTCGCTGAGACGAACACTGGCAGAAAGCCCGCCGACTCTTTACAATCTATAGCAATATCTCTAGACCAAGGAGTGTTGCGATGCCCTTTGAGTTCAAGCTGCCCGATATCGGCGAAGGCGTCCACGAAGGCGAAATCGTCAAATGGCTTGTCAAGGAAGGGGACTTCGTCCGCGAAGACCAGCCGATGGTCGAAGTGATGACCGATAAAGCGACAGTCGAGATCCCAGCCCCACGGGCCGGAAAGATTCTCAAACTGAACGCCAAGGAGGGCGAGATCGTCAAGGTCGGCTCGGTGTTGGTGATCATCGAAGAAGTTGGGGAGGCCAAGCCTGAGACAAAACCCGAACCCGTCGCAGCGCCCCAGCCCCAACGAGAACCTGTAGCTTCAGCACCAGCGACAGCTTCCGCGACGGCTGTTGCCGCACCGCCTCCGCCCCCATCTCCAGCAGCAGCTCCGGCGCAGCGGGTGTTAGCCACCCCGGCGACGCGCAAGCTCGCCCGCGAGCTTGGAGTAGATATCTCCCATGTGCAAGGAACCGGCCCCGGCGGACGCGTCACCGATGAAGACGTGCGCCGGTTCGCGGCGATGCGCACTGCCCCGCCCACTCCAACTCCTCCCCCGACGGCTCCAGCGTTCGCGCCACGCCCCGTCGTCACAGACAAGCGCGAGGAGCGTATCCCCCTGCGGGGAATCCGTAAACGCATCGCCGAGCACATGCATCAGTCCAAGACGACCGCCGCGCACTTCACCTATGTCGACGAAGTCGACATGACCGAGTTAATTCAGCTGCGCGAGCAGATGAAGCCATTGGCTGAACAGAAGGGCGTCAAGCTCACCTATCTGCCGTTCATTGTGAAAGCGAGCGTCGCGGCGCTCAAAGAGATGCCCATGCTCAACGCGTCGCTCGACGAGACCACCGGCGAGATCGTCATCAAGAAATACTATAATATTGGGATCGCCACAGCGACCGACGAGGGCTTGATAGTCCCAGTCATCAAAGATGCCGACAGAAAGAGTCTGTTAGAGATTGCTACCGAGATCGAGCGTCTGGCCAAAGCCGCCCGCGAGGGCAAGATCGCGCTGCAAGACCTCCAAGGGGGCACGTTTACGATCACGAGTTTGGGCGCGCTCGGCGGGCTCTTCGCGACGCCGATCATTAACTATCCCGAAGTGGCGATCTTGGGCATCCATGAGATCAAGAGGCGCCCGGTCGTCAGAGACGATACTATCGTGATTCGCGACATGATGTATCTGTCACTCTCGTTCGATCACAGACTGATAGACGGCGACGTGGGGGCGCGCTTCTGCAAGAAGATCATCGGGTATCTCGAAAACCCCAAGCTGCTCTTTCTGGAGTTGGTGTGATTCTGATATATAGTCAGGAGGTTGTATGCCCCGAATCAAAGTCGAACTGAACCTGGAAGAGCTCGCACAAGCCTTAAAACAGCTGACCCCAGGAGAACGGGAAACCCTCGCCATTCTTCTCAATCCCAAGCTCAAGGCTGAGCTGAAGAGCCGATGGCAGAGAGCCCGGGCAGAGCTGAAAGCCGGCAAGACTCTCTCTGAGGAAGAACTTTTCTCCCTATAGAGCGTGTATCAACTTGCTTTTCACAAGGCGGTCAAGAAGGATGTACGAAAGCTAGAGCGACCATTGTTAGTTCAACTGCAGACAGTGCATCTTGCCGAAATCAAGCAGGACCCTTATCAAGCTGAGCCGCTCTCCTACGACCTCAAGGGGCTTTGGTCGTACCATTTCAGTTACAAAGGCGCACCGTATCGCATCGTATATGAAATCTCCCCTGCTGAGCGGCTGGTGCTCGTGATTATGATCGGGCCGCGCGAAGGCTTCTACGAGGCCCTGCGTCGGAGGGTAGGCTGAGAATGCTGCTTGTTACTTTCAAGAAGCTCTTGAGCGGTTGAAACTCTCTGCCTGACGCGCTACAATCTTTTCACTGCCATGCGCGGAATCTTTCACTATCTGTGGCGCTACAAGGGGCGCATCTTCTTAGGGCTTCTTGCGCTCTTTATTGTTGACGGTGCCCAGCTCATCGTGCCCTTGA
>JBBISQ010000104.1:0-5525 GCA_037441155.1 Candidatus Fraserbacteria bacterium | reverse complement strand
AAGAAGAGCACGCCCAGAGTGTCCAAGACGAGCTCATATCCCAAGAAGAATGACCCAATCCAAAAACCGTGAGGGAGTCCTAAAATCTTCTGGAAGAGATCGTACTCAATGGTGACGATCACCGTGCCGATAAACAGCACAATGAAGCCCCACATAATCAGAAAGTGCATCATGCCTGCGGGGGCGTCATGACGCACAATGGTTCTGTTGGCAGCGATGCTCGCTATAGCCGTGCTGAGCTTTCCCCACAGCGGACGCACAGTGAAAGTCACTCTCTTGCCCTGAAGGATTCTGCGCACATGGCTGTAGATTCCATAAGCGAAGAGCACTATAGCGATCAGGGCGAGCAGATAGAAGATCAGCTCTCCGAGGGGCGAGATGTTCCAGAAGACTTCGCGAGTGGCCACCATGTCACTCCTTTGCGCTGCGTGTTCTTCAGTTACAGTTTAACGCAGCCTTGTCAAGAGCGTCAAATAGTTTGGCGATGATCTTCTGGTTTGCTGATGGGAACGCGTAGCGTCGCAAGGCGCTGGGCTTGACCCACGCCCAAGCCACACACCCGGAACACCGGGGTTGACCTCCCGCATACTCCCCTTGAAAGACATGGAGCGTCACGCGGAAGTGCGAGTAGCCATGACGCACGGTCAGAAAGTGTCGCAAGTCGCGCACCCGCACGTTGACTTCTTCGAAGATCTCGCGGCGCAGACACTTGGTGAGTGACTCATTGGGATGGCGCTTGCCGCCGGGGAACTCCCACAGCCCTCCGAGAAGCCCATCGTCGGGTCTTTTGGTGATGAGAATCTTCCCGTCTTTCCAGATGATCCCCACGGCGACGTCATAGTGGGGCTTGGATTGAGCTTTCGAGCGTATGGGAAGCTTGCTCTGGATTCCAAGCCGTCGCGCCGTGCAGAATTGAGTGAGCGGACAGATGAGACATCTTGGCTCATGGGAGACGCAGATCGTCGCGCCCAAGTCCATCAGGGCTTGGTTGAACGGCCCCGCTTGCCCAGCGGGCAAGAGCGCTCGCGCCAGCTCTTCAAGTCTTTTCGGGGGCTGCGGGCGACGGAGCGCAAAGAGCCGGGTCAAGACGCGCTGCACGTTGGCATCAACGACGGGTTCGTCCTGCCCAAAAGCCATGCTGAGCACCGCTCCGGCGGTGTAGCGCCCGATACCGGGAAGTTTCAGTAATTCTTCGCGCCGAGTTGGGATTCTTCCGGCGTAGTCGCGGAGAATAATCTGAGCGGCTCTGTGTAAATTCCGTGCGCGAGCGTAGTAGCCTAGTCCCTCCCAAGCTTTGAGCACGTCATCAAGATCAGCACGCGCCAGCGCGTCGAGCGTGGGAAATCTCTTGAGAAATCTCTCGTAATACTGGCGAACTCGCTCGACCTGCGTCTGCTGGAGCATTACTTCAGAGACCAAGACGCGATAGGGGTCTTTCGTTCGGCGCCAGGGCAGATCGCGCTGATGGCAACTGTACCAACTGAGTAAAGCTTCTCTGAGCCGGGCGAGCTTTTTAGACTGTGGGGGCATTGAGGATATTGCGTGGGGGCAGGCCCTCTTCCTCCCGACAGAGCAACTCCCAAAAAACTTTCATGCGATGGCGCGGCGTCTCCTTCAGCATCGCTGCGATCCTCTTGCGCAGCTGTGTCGTCAGATAGTACACGGATTGCAACGGGTTATGCAGGGAGGGCCAATGCAAATAGACATACCCTCTGCGCATGAGGTCTTCAATCGCCTCTAACAGTTCGGCCGAGGGGCGGCCCACGCGCTGCTCCAGCCGTAAGACGCTGGCCGCGCCGTCGTACCAGAGCGAGTACAACAGCTCCGCTTCAAGCCGGAGCAACTCCTCTTTGGAGAGCTCTGTGATCGTCTCCATTTTCCTTCACCTTGCTATCAGCACTATAGCGCGAGCAGGGGGCGTTTGTCAAGGGGGGGAGGGACGAAACCCGTTCGTGATGGGCTGACGCCAGTCGCGCCCGAAGGCCCGCGCGGTGATCTTCGGCCCCACAGGGGCTTGACGCCGCTTATATTCGTTCCTGTGTATGCGCGCGATAATCTCCCGCACAACGCTCTCTGGAAGCTGCACTGCGTCTGCGATCTCACCCGGGTCTTGATTGCGCTCGGTATAGGCTTCGATCACCCGGTCGAGATCACGATAGGGTGCGGGCAAGTCGGCTTCATCGGTCTGGTCTGGGCGCAACTCCGCTGTGGGTGCTCGCTCCAACACCCTCTGGGGGATCGCTTGAGATTGAGCGTTGCGCCAGCGCGCGAGCTGATAGACCCTCGTTTTCGTAATGTCTTTGAGCACCGCAAAGCCACCGGCCATGTCGCCATAGAGCGTCGCATAGCCGACAGCCAGCTCGCTCTTGTTCCCAGCGGTCAAGACGAGCGCGCCGAATTTGTTGGCAAGCGCCATCCAGAAGACTGCGCGCAGGCGCGCCTGGATGTTCTCCTCGGTGCTATCGGGCTCGGCCCGCGCGAAGGCCGGAGCGAGCGCCCTTAGTATGTGCTCGTAGAGCGGGTCTATATCGAGCGTAAGAAGCTCTATACCCAGATTACGAGCGAGCTCGGCCACGTCCTCACGACTCTGCTGCGACGTGAACCGCGACGGCAAGAAGACCCCGAGAACGTTCTGAGGGCCAAGGGCATCAGTAGCGATACAGGCGACCAGTGAAGAGTCAATCCCTCCCGATAGCCCGAGAATGACCCTCGCGAAGCCGTTCTTGTGCACGTAATCCCTCGTGGCCAGCACGAGGGCGCGATAGATCTCCTCGGCCTCGGGCAGGGCAGGTTCGATACGGGGGATCTGTTTCTGCGCAGGGTAGTGTCCTACTGCCCGAGGGAGCGCGATGACAGAAGCCGACGGCGTCGCTCGAGCTGCCTTGGGCAACGAAAGATCAACGGTCAGAAAATCTTCTTCGAACGCCTTAGCGCGCGCACACATCTTCCCGGCCCTGTCGTAGATCAAGCTCTGGCCATCGAAGACCAGTTCGTCCTGCCCGCCCACGAGATTGCACAGGGCTATGGCGACGTTCTCTCTCGTCGTGTGCGCAGCGAGGAGGGCCTCGCGCTGATAGCCCTTCCCAATCTCATACGGCGAAGCCGAGATATTGAGAATGAGCTGGGCGCCAGCGCGCGCTTGCGTTGCTATCGGTCCATCGCACCACAAGTCTTCGCAGATCGTGACCCCGAACGAGAGATGCCCATCAGTGAAGAGAGGCGAGCTCTCCCCTGGCTGAAAGTAGCGTCGCTCATCGAAGACCCCATAGTTGGGCAGACACTGCTTGCGATAGACCCCGATGAGCTTCCCATCGCAGATGACGGCCGCGGAGTTATACGCCCGATCTGAATTCTCTTCGACGAAGCCGACGATAGCGACCACGTCGCGGGCGTGAGGGATGACCCTCTCCAAAGCGGTGCGCGTCGCCCGAAGAAAATCCCTTCTGAAGACCAAGTCTTCCGGGGGGTAGCCGGTCAGTGTTAGCTCCGGGAAGGCAATGATGTCCACGCTCTCGGCGCGAGCGCGCTCAAGGGATTCTAAGACTTTTCTGGAATTCCCCTCAAGATCGCCGACGGTCGCGTTGATCTGAGCCAGGCCGAGACGCACGTTCATAGCGCTATCTTAATGGGCTTTTTGCCCGCAGGCAAGCTCATATCCCTGCGCGGTTGGGCGCACGCAATGGACAGCATATCCCATTCGGGTAAGCTGCTGGGCGCATCGCTCTGTGAGCGTTGACGGAGAGCGCCAGCCCGCGTAATACGTGGGGCCGCTGCCGCTCATCCCCAGCAGATCGGGTTGGAATTGTGTGAGCGCGTGGCGGAGCTCGCGCAGTGCAGGGCAGAGCCGCATGGCCGCTTCTTCAAGGTCGTTGGCACAGTCTACGCTCTCATAGAGTTGGGCCGCTGGCCGCTGCCAGCCCTGCGCTCGAAGCACGTCGTACTCACGATAGACCGCTTCGGTTGAGAGCGAGCAGTCAGGTCTGGCGAGCAGAAAGCTGTATCCCTCAAACCGTGCGGGGAGTTTGTCCACCATCTCTCCCCGGCCCTGCCCGCGACAGAGCCCACCCACGAGAAAATACGGCACATCGCTGCCCAGCCCACAAGCAAGCCGACGAAGCTCAGTGTCGCTCAGGCCAAGAGTGAAGAGAGCATTAAGCCCAACGAGCGTTGCCGCAGCATCGCTGGAGCCACCGCCTAGCCCCGCTCCCACAGGGATGCGCTTCTCCAGACGGATGCGCACTCCGACGTCTGTCGAAGAGAGCACACGCTCGGCCGCACGGTAGACGAGATTGGCTCGCCCATGAGGGAGCGGCCACGGGCTCGCGATCTCCAGCTGAATCTCAGGCTTCGGTAAGGGCTCTACCGTGAGTATATCGTGCAGGTCTATACTCTGAAAGAGCGTCTCGATCTCATGGTAGCCATCGGGGCGCTGGCTCAGCACCCGCAGACCAAGATTGATCTTAGCGTGCGCTTTGATGACGATCGCGTTCATAGACGATTGTGCCACGGATGATCACCGCGCGCACGAACCGCCCTTCGTGCCCGATAAAGTACGGAATCTGCTTATAATTGTCGAGATCGAGCACGACGAGATCGGCGCGCTTGCCCGGTTCTATGCTTCCGCTGATATGGGCACGGCGCAGGGCTGCCGCAGCATTGAGCGTCGCAGCCGTGAGGGCCTCTTCAATGGTCATCTTCATCTTTAAGACTGCCAGAGCGATCATGAAGAACATAGAATAAACAAGGCACGTTCCGGGGTTAAAATCTGTGCCCAAGGCGACGGCTAAGCCCGCGTCTATCATCCGACGCGCTGGAGCGTATGTCGCATTGAGCGAGAACGCCGTACCGGGCAGTAAGACCGCAATGACACCAGATCTCTTCATCGCTGCGATGCCTTCTTTTGAGATATGCAGCAAATGATCAGCGGAGACGGCCCCCAGCTTGGCAGCGAGCTCGGCCCCACCCAGGGGGCTGAGCTCGTCGGCATGAATTTTTAGCCCTAAGCTCGCACTGCGACATGCGCGCAGAATCTCGCGGCTCTCTTCGATGCTGAAAAAACCCGCTTCGCAGAAGACGTCGCCAAACTCGGCTAAGTTCTCGTCGCGCACCTGAGGCAACATCCCTTCGATGATCTCTCGAATATACTGAGATTTTTCAACACCAGCGGGCACAGCGTGCGCTCCACAGAAGGTGGGCACGATCTCAAGGGGCATCGTCTCTTTGAGTCTCCCAATGACCCGCAGGAGCTTCAGTTCGTTGTCGGTGTCAAGACCATAGCCGCTCTTGATCTCGAGCGTCGTCGTGCCCAGCCGCATCATCGCCGTGACAAATCTTCTTGAGAACTCATAAATCTGAGCTTCAGAAGCGCCGCGCACTCTCTCGACGCTGGTGAGAATCCCTTTCCCGTATCGTTCGCCCTGGCAGCGCGCTAAGAATTCGTCCTCTCGGGTGCCGTAGAAGACGGCGTGCGTGTGGGGGTCTACTAAGCCGGGGATGACCACGCCGCCTTGGGCGTCAAAGACCTC
>JBBISQ010000103.1:0-5528 GCA_037441155.1 Candidatus Fraserbacteria bacterium | reverse complement strand
CGCGCCGCAAGCGTCCGCACTACGTGTGCGTCGGCATTGGGAATGGCGATCATATTCACTAAATAATGTGCTCGATACGGGATGCCCTTGGCGTCGAGTTCCTGCCGGAGGGCTTGTTGGGAGCGCCGCGCTATCTGAGTGAGAGTCTCGTAGACGGAGCGACCACGCTCCAGCTGCGTCGCGAACTTTTGGGTATTTGCCAAGCGGGCTTGGTCTTTCAGAATAACTAAGACATCAGCTCGTTGGCCGTGAGCCAGCGCTGCTTGGACGGTGGGCGTGATCTTCATCAGAGCGGGCGTGGCGCGTTCGGCGTGCAAGACAGACGCTACACTGCCCAACGCGATGACGATGAGCATCCAGCGAGTCCATCTCATATGGCATCACCGTGCGAAGAGCTTGTCGCGCTCCTTGACGATCTGCGCACAGCCCATATTAGGATCAATCCGTGTCGTTCGGAAGTAGCTGTTCTCTGGCTTGGGGTCGGGGATGTTCTCGCTTTGGCTCGCGAGTAAAGGGTTGCTTGCCCCGATGACGACCTGTTCGCTCCCCCACTCGATCAAGCCGTCTATGATCGGCGGAGCGAACACGGTACTGCGCAGGCTATTCCAATCTCGTTGAATGATATAGATCTCCCCTTCTATGAAGCCGAGCACGCTCACACGAATCGTCATTCCCGGCTTGCCATCTTTATCTTGGTCAAAAATTCTGGGGTCATTGGGATCGGTGGGCAGGGGGTCTTTTTCGGGATCTTGCAGGCGCACCCCACGCACAATAGTGTAGCGTGGCTGGAAGAGCTGCCACCTGTTCTCTTGGGGTTTGAGTTGCGCGGGCTTGATGTCAATCCCCATATATCTGACGAACGCTTCGGGGAAGATGACTTTGAAGAACGGCGAGCTGCTCTCGCTCTCGACGGCGCATGGCTCAAAGGTGATCAAAAGATCTGTGTCTTTCTGTATGACTTCTAAGCGTATGATTGTACTTGTCTTGAGGGTGATCGCGCCCAGTACAGGGGCGTTCGTGAGGGAAGACGTGACTTGGAGCTGGGCCCACGGGCCGGAGACGTCTGGGATCTGCGCGGAGCCACCGGGCCACCCAACACACAGAAGAATGCCAAGCACGAGGGAGAGCCAACGCTGCATATTTTCGTCACCTCGCTCCCGTCATTGTAAGAGTGAGATTGTACCGTGTGCGGTACGTGAGAGCAAGTTTGCTCCTCCCCCCGCCCCAGCGCGTACAATAAGACATGCGCACTGTCATCTCTGTTGTGGTTTTGCTGGGGCTACCGTGGCTTGGGTATGCACAACGGCTCGGCGAGCCAGCTCTCGTGTGGAGCACGATCCACTCCGAGCACTTCCGCGTGACGTTCCCCCTGGGGCTGGAGGGCTTAGCTCAAGAGGCTGTCGTCGCCGCTGAAGATGCGTATCAGTATCTTCTGAAAGAGTTAGACTATGCTCCGTCTGAGAAGATTGATATTGTGCTCTGCGATGCTTTCGACACGGCGCATCGCGAGCTTGATGTTTTTCAGAATAGACTTACGATCTGCGTCGCCCAGGGGGACATGGCTGCGCGGTTCAATCCCAAGTTTCCCAGCTGGGTGGAGTCGAGTGTCTTTGCGCTCTACGCCCAGCTTATGAGTGCTGACTTGGTCTTTGGCCTTTCGGAAGTGCTGCGCCCCTTGCTGGGCAAGCTCGTTCTGCCGAACTTAAAGTCTTCAGAGCTGCTCGCTGGGATCGGGGAGTATCTCGCCGAAGAGGCTCTGAGCACGCCGCCCGACGTGCGCCCTGGGATCGGAGGGCAGCATCACTTTGTGCGCTATCTAAAAGAGCGCTTCGGCTCTGAGTTTCTGAAGGAATGGCATCGGCGGCAAGCCAACGACCCGCGCGCCACGCTCTCCTTAGGGCTGCTGAGCGAGTATGACCGGATCTTTCAACGCTTGACCGGGAAATCGTTTACACATATTGTTGAGGAATGGGAGGACTCCCCCTCACCCCCTGACCTCTCCCCCAACCCCTCCCCTAAAGAGGGAGGGGGGAAGGGGGGTAGGTCGGACACAGTTCTCTCCATCAAGCGCGATATCTATAGACATTCCTATCTCTACGGCGATCTCTATCTCTATGATCCCAAGACTCGACGTGAGACGCGCCTGACTGAAGGCGCGCGCATCTATCGCGCTGCGCTCTTCCCCGATGGGCAGAGGGTCTTAGTAGCTCGCTATCGCTGGGGCGATCACGGGCCGGTCTTGGCGATCTTCGATCTCAAAACAAAACAGATGGAGACGCTCAAGGAGTTCCCATTGCACGACTACTTTATAGATTCGTTTGCGGTCTCGCCGGATGGTGAAACGGTTGCGCTCTCGATCTGGCGGCGCGGCGGGTTTCAGGATATCTATCTGCTCGACCTCTCCCTTGAAGGGGAAGGGGTTAGGTTAACACCCCTCACCCGCGATCGCGCTGTCGATCTCTCCCCGGCCTTCTCGCCCGACGGAGCCTTCGTGCTCTTTACTTCGGATCGCGACGGGGGCTTGAAGCCCTATGCGTATAGGCTCGCCGACGGCGCGTTCTTTGAAGTCACGGATTCTTCCGATCCCAACCGTTGGAAGCCCGTCCAGATCGAGCCGGAGCCGTTCCCCCCTTGGGACGGCTTCCCCGATACAGACTACCCCATTACACCGTATGACCCACGCCCGTCGCTAGAACCCAAGCTCCTCGTGCCCCTGCTGAGCTCGAGCACTATCGGGCTGCTGACCTTCGGGAGCGATGCGCTGCGACAGCACAGCTACAGTGTGCTGCTGGGCTTCAATTGGAAGACGCTGCTGCCCTCATACTCGGTGCGCTATGAGAACCGAGCACTTCTAGGGTCTTTAGAAGCCCTCGTCGCACGCGATGGCATGAAAGCCCAGCAGTCGGTGACGGCGACGCTGCCCCTCATAACGAGATTGAGCACTCGACAGAGCCTGTCGCTCTTCTACCGGCGTGCGGAAGAGGGCTTTATTCTCCATCAGATTGGGCTAGGGTGGCAGGGGAGCTGGAAGATCTCTCAGAACTGGTTTGAGATCTCAGTAGAGGGAGTGACTTCGACGCGCACGGGCCAGCGCATCTGGGAGAACAGCGTGAGCTGGCGGGTGGGGGTGGCGACCGAGCTGAGCGAGAAGCTCCGAGCGCGTCTCTTTGCGGAGCGAGGCGGGCAGCTTGGCATCGAGCTTGAGCTGCTGCCTGACAGACTGGTGCGCCTTGGAGCCCTCTGGAACTCTCAACAGAACAGCGTACAGTTCTATCTGCGCTAAATTAATCTCCCAAATACAGCGCGTCGTAGTAGACGTCCGCGGCAAGCTCCGAGCCCGGCTCTTTGTCGTCGTAGCGGGCTTCAAAGAGCACTCGAATCTTCTCAAAGCGCTCTGGGATATGCCCCCACTGCTGCAGGAAATCTGAGTGCAGGTCGCGCTCAAAGCGCACCCACTGAGCGAGAAGCGGCTCACGAGCTCCTAAGAAGACGAAGCGAGCATTACTGATCGCAAACGGCGGCTCAGTGAGGCCTGCCAGAACATAGCGTATTTGAATGTTCTGATATGGCGCAGTCTTATCGCCCCAGACGATGATGACGCACTGAAGATATTGTTTTGCCGTGCCGCGCCGCCACTGCTCGACGCGATAATACCCAGAAAGTCTTTTGGGAAGTTTTTTCGGGCTGAGCTCTTGGATCAGCCCGAAGACCCTTGCACTCTGATCGTTTGCGTCGGCGCGCAGCGCCAGATATGCCGAGAATCGCCCGTCAATCGCATAGCGATCTGAGAGCGAGAACCCCGCCCAATTCTCAGATTCGAGCGAGAACCACGGCTCGACCCCCTGCTCGAAGCTCCCGTTGTGGAGCAGATTGGGCTGAGCGGGTTGGCACCCACTCAGCCCAAGTGCTATCAGCACTATCGCTACAGTGCCCAGGCGCATCTACTTCACGATCAGCTTTTGGAGCTTCGTCCTCACGATCGTGTCGTTCGAGTCTCGCACGATGATCGCGTAGAGATAGACGCCCTTGGCGACGCGCTGGCCCGCGCTGTTGTGCAATCCCCAGACTAAGCTTGAGCCCGTCCAGTCGCTGGTGTAGACGACTCGTCCGCTCAGATCGAAGATCTGTATCTGGAGCGCTCGTGGCTGCTTGCCCGACAGACGGAACTCTATCCCCTGGGGCACTGAGAGCGCCGTCGCGGAGAGCGATCTCTGCGTGATGCGCTCCTCCGTCGTCGTGGGCTTGGGCGAGACGACCAACTTGCGTAGCTCGGGCTTCACGACCGTTCCGTCGTAGCCCTTGACGGCCATGAAGTAGAGATAGACGCCCGCAGCGACGCGCTCCGCACGCTCGTTCTGATACGCCCACATCAGATTGTTCTTCTGCCACCCGCTGCGGTAGATCGTCCGTCCGCTCAAGTCGAAGAGTTCAACGGCGATCTCTTTGATCCCTTGACCTAGAGCGCGGAAGTAGACCGCCTGCGGGGTCGCGACGGCTTGGATGGTCGTGACAGCCAAGGGGACTAATGTCGGCTCGTCGGGGACGTTGCCGAACTTCACGCGGTTGACGGTCTGGCCGTCTCCCAGAGTGATGAGCCACCCGATAGTCCCGTTGGAGCAGACGGGCCCGCTCACTGGGAAGGTCTCGAAGAACGGGACTTCCATTGGGGGCGCCTCGCAGATGAGATACGTTCCCGCCAGCAGACCCGTGAAGCAATACTGCCCGTTCTCATCGGTCACAGTTGTCATACTGACAGGATTGCCGAAGATATCGGTGCCTGTGAGTGTGATCGTGATGCCTGACAGATAGGGCTCGTGTTCAGCGCGGTTGCCGTCGGCATCGAGATCGAGCCACTTGAAGCCGCAGATCTGCCCCGCGCCTAGGGTGACCTCTGTGGGATCATCGTCGCTATTGTTGTCGGGATCTGGATCATCGGGTGTGAGAACGGTCACGGTGTTGATGACGCCGGGGGCAGCGTCGGGCAGGACGCTTACCGTGAGGGTGATCGTCGTACTCGCACCGGGGGTGAGCGGGCCGGGGTTGGTACAGATCACGGTCTGACCAGCAGCTGAGCATGTCCAGTTCGTCCCCGTGCCGGAGATGAAGCTCAACCCCGTGGGCAACGTGTCGGTGACGACGATGGGCCCATGGGTAGGCCCGCCGCCCACGTTCGTCACAGTGATCGTATAGACGCCAGTGGAGCCCGTTGTAAAATCTTCCGTGTGGCTCTTGACGATCTGCAGATCTGGGGCGACGACATCTGTTTGGTCGTCGTCGGAGTTGGTGGTGGGATCGCCGTCGCCGGGGGTGTTGACGGTGACGCTGTTGGTCACACTGGGGAAGGCTGCTCCAGAGACGCTGACCGTGAGGGTGATATTCGTGCTCTCGCCAGGGCCGAGCGGGTCAGTGCGTGTGCAGGTGACGATCTGTCCTGCGGCGGAGCAGCTCCAGCCAGCTCCCGTGCCGGAGATGAACCCCAATCCCGCGGGGAGCGTATCAGTAACAGTGATCGTGCCGGTGGTGCTGCC
>JBBISQ010000102.1:0-5576 GCA_037441155.1 Candidatus Fraserbacteria bacterium | reverse complement strand
CGTATACCAAAACTGTGATATCGGGAAAGGGGGAAACGGGAACGTATGCGACGCATCGCCATCACCAACCAAAAGGGCGGCTCCGGCAAGACCACCACAGCAGTGAACTTGGCCGCAGCCTTGGGGGAGAAGAAGCGCCGGGTCTTGCTGATCGATCTCGATCCCCAATGCTCGGCCACTTCATGGCTCGGCCTCAAAAATACCGATAAAGGGGTCTTTAGCGTCTTCATCGGGAACGGGAACGTTTTAGATGTTATCAGTGAAACAAACGTTCCCAACGTTGCGGTAATTCCGGCCAGCCCCTGGCTCGTGGGGGTCGAAAAGGCCCTCGCCGGCGAAGTCGGCGCGGAGACGATCCTCAGGCGCCAGCTCCAGCGTCTCCCTCACGATCGCTGGGAGTATCTGGTGATAGACTGCCCGCCGGCGCTGGGGATTCTGACCATCAATGCCTTAGCTGCCGTCAGAGAGGTGCTTGTCCCTGTCGAAGCACACGTGATGGCCTTAGAAGGCTTGGCGCATCTTGTGCAGACGGTGGACGTCGTGAGAGAGCGCCTCAACCCGGAGCTGGAGATCGCGGGGATCGTGGCGTGCCGCGTGGATGGGAGAACCCGCCACGCCCAGGAGGTCGTGGAGCAGCTGCGGGGCCGTTTCGGGAACCTTGTCTACAATACTGTTATTCGGGAAAACGTCCGCGTAGCCGAGTGCCCGTCGTTTGGCAAGCCCATTACGCAATACGATCCGCGCAGCTACGGCGCTGCGGACTATCGGGCTTTGGCGGCTGAAGTCATCCGTCAAGAGCAGAGGAGGGAGCGATGATGGCCAAGCGGCGCACGATTGGGACAAACCCGCTCGATACAGTCATCCCGGCCCACCGAGAAGAAACAACGACAAGCCCAGCACGAGTGGTCAAGGAGCGCTTGACCGTCCATCTGCCGGTAGACTTGATCGAGCGTGTGAAGAACGCCGTCTACTGGACGCCGGGGCTGACGCTCGCGGGGCTTGCTGAAGAGGCTCTGACTGCGGTCGTAGAAAGACTCGAGCGCGAGCGAGGTGGGCCCTTCCCGCCGCGCCAATCTGAGCTGAAGGGCGGCCGGCCTCTCAAATAACGCCCCTCAGCCTCCGCCCCTCCCCCCCGAGGGGAAGAGGGGCGGGTGAGGGATACGAGAACTTAGGACTTCTTGACGGAGAGCTTGCCGCCAGCCTCGACGACTCTCAGTCTCTTGCGCACCATCTCTTTGAGTTCGCGGCCGGCGCGGAAGGCCGGGACGGCCTTGCTGGGCACCATGAGGCGCTGGCCGGTCTGCGGGTTGATCCGGCTGCTGCTGCGGCGCGGTCGGGCGGCGAAGCTGCCAAACCCGGTGATGCGCACGGTCTGGCCGTCCGCGACGGATTTGGAAATCGCCGTGAAGATGGTGTTGACGGCGTCGCGCGCGGTGCGCTTGGGCATGCCCGTCTTCTGGGCCACTGTCTCGATGAGCTCTGCTTTGTTCATGACGAACCCCCTTTGTGGTTGCTGTTATGGTAACCGTATTGTAGAGCAGAAGCCGCCCAAAAGTCAAGTCGAGAGGGGGATCGGATGAGCGAATGCTAGCGGGGAGCGGGAGGGGGGATCGTGATTTTTCCCTTCCAATCAACATTTTCTCCGTACCCCGCTATAAGAAATAGGGTGCGTAGTTGTCTGTGCTCACCTGCCCTGACTATACTGTCTGTCCGGAGGTGAGGTCGGTGACTTCCTTCCCAAGCGCAGGGGCTGCTCTCGGCTTTTATATTGTTCTATGGGTTGTCATTTTCATTTCGGCGCTGGTGGCAGTGCCTGTGAAACAGATTATTGCTGATCCACAGGTTTTTATTGGAGCTGCAGCGCTCTTGCAAGCGACGCTGATGCTCCTCGCTCTGCTCGCCTTTGTCCGGCGCAGGGAGTTTGATCTGCGTGCAACCCTAAGCTTGCAGCACGTGCGGCCTTATGTATATGTGTGGGCTGCCCTGGGCGTCGTCCCCGTGGGGATGCTTGGTGGAGTGTTGCTCTGGCCCTTGACAGAGGCCCTGCCGGGGTTGATCTCGAAAGAGCTCGAGCTTCTGGTGCGGCTGTCGCGCTTCAGCGCGCCCGAGGTCTATCTCTTCTACGCGCTGGCGCTCAGTATCGGCCCAGCGCTCAGTGAAGAGCTTGCGTTTCGCGGGCTGATCTTGCAGGGGCTGCGCAGCCGCCTTGGGGCAGGGGTGAGTGTCGTGCTCACGGCGCTGCTGTTTGGGGTGATTCATCTCGATCTTGTGCAAGGGCTGGGGGCGTTCTTCGCTGGGCTCTATCTGGGGTATCTCACAGTGCATTCAGGGAGCATCTATCCAGCAATAGTCGCTCATGGGGTGAACAATCTGTGGGCGACGCTCGAATCGAGTCTATGGCAAGCGGCCAACCCTCAGATGAGCCCCAGAGATATTCTCGTAAGCGCGGGCTATCCGCTGTGGGCCTATGTGCTCGCTGGGATCGTGCTGGTCATCGCACTGTATAACTTCCATCGTGCCGCGCGGGCTTCTTCTTAAGTACGGGGATCAGGATGCTCTAAGATCGCCTGGGCTTGTGCCTCACGATACTCCTTCAGAGCTGCTCGATACTGGGAATGCTTGGTGGCGACAATGGCCGTCGCCAACAGCGCGGCGTTGATCGCCCCGGCTTTTCCAATAGCCAATGTCCCCACGGGAACTCCTGCCGGCATCTGCACCATTGAGAGCAAAGAATCCAGCCCGGCAAGCTTCGATTCCATCGGCACGCCCAGCACCGGCACCAGCGTCTGTGACGCGATCACCCCGGCAAGATGGGCTGCCCCTCCCGCCGCCGCTATAAAGACTTCGACCCCACGACGCTCAGCTGACTCGATATAGTCTTTGAGCGCGTCCGGGGTGCGATGGGCCGAGAGCACTCGCACTTCGCAGGGAACCCCGAGCTGTTCTAAAGTCTTTACGCAATGCTCCATCGTCTCCCAGTCGGACTTCGATCCCATGATCACGCTCACCAAAAGCTGCATCGGCGGCCTCCTTGCGCTACAATCTCAAGCATGAAGATTCTAGGGCTATCGGGGAGTCTGCGCAAGGGCTCCTACAACACCGCAGCCTTGCGCGCTGTCGGGGAACTGCTCCCCCAGGGCGTGACGCTGGAGATCTCCGATCTGGCACCCATCCCGCTCTATAACGAAGATGTTGAGCCGTTTCCCGCGGCGGTGCGCCTCTTGCGCTCCGCAATCGCGCAGAGCGACGCCGTGCTCATCGCGACCCCCGAATACAATCACTCGATCTCCGGGGTGCTGAAGAACGCGTTAGACTGGCTCTCGTGTTCGCCCGATCCCCCGTGTGAGAACAAGCCCGTGGCGATCTTTGGCGTGAGCACCGGGCGCTTCGGCACGCTGCGCGCTCAGCTCCATCTGCGCGAGATCTGCGCCGCGCTCAATATGCTCGTGCTTCCTAAGCCTGAGGTCTTTATAGCTCAGGCGCGCGAGAAGTTCGATGCAGAGGGCCGTCTCATAGACGCGCCGACCCGCGAACGATTACGGGCACTGCTGGAGGCCCTCATAGCCTGGACGCGAAAATTCTCCCCACAACACCAGCACTGAGATCAGCTTTGAGGGATCAAGTGTTCTGGCATCTGTACTGCGACGACTTCTCCGCGCGCGCAGACCTCGCCGTTGGCGATCAGCTGTGATTCGACGATCACTTTGCGCCCGCTGATCTCCTTGACGCGTGCCCGGACTTCTAAGGGCACGCCCAGCGGCGTCGGACGCAGATAATCTACTTTCAACGAAGCTGTGACAAATCGCAAGGGGGGTTCAGTGCCCATCTCCCGCCCTTGAGCGCGATACGCTGCCGCCGAGGCCGTGCCCGTCGAATGGCAGTCAATGAGCGAGGCGATGAGCCCCCCGTAGACATAGCCGGGAATCGCGATGTGATAGGGCCGTGGGGTGAAAGTACAGACGGACTCGTCCCCGTCCCAGTAGCTCTTGATGTGTAAGCCGTGCTCGTTGAGCCGGCCGCAGCCGTAGCAGTAACTCAAATTATCTGGGTAATAGTCTTGAAAGGCTTTCTGGGTCATGGCGATCACGCTTAGTTTGTGCTGAGCGTCCCGACAATCGTTGGGACTCCGTTGACGAGCTTGGGGGTCGCTGCAAGACACGCGGATCTCTGTCCCGCCGTCGCAAAGAGCACGAACGGGAGCTCTAGAGTCACGGGGATCTGTTGGCTTCCCGGCCCGATGATGATCCCGATCCGTCGGTATAGAGCCGTCGTGTACGAGAACTGCAGGGCTTGAGCGAACGACTGCACGGTCAGGAACGCCGGTGGTGCCACGCCGATCTCGAAGAGTCTTACAGTGTCGGAGATCGTCGCGATGACTGCGGCTTCCGTGAGGGGGGTGTTGACGTTGCTCTTGTTGGGGAGGTCTTGCGGGCAGGTCGGCGCGGGCGCTTGCGGGATTTGGGGAGCCGGCGGGGCTGGAGGCGCTGCTGGGGTCACCGTGATCAGCGCAAAGAGAACCTGAAAGATCCCCACAGGCCCCAAGAAGGGCGCAACGGGAAAGATCGGGAAGAGCGGGGTTGTGCCGCTCACGGGGAGCATCACAAACGCCCCGATAGTGCCCGTGGGGATGTCTAAGAGTGCCGCGACGAATGGAGTAGCAATGACGACGATCCCGTACGTGCCGGAAAACTCGCGCTGAGCTAATTTCGCTCCTTCGGGGATCGTGATTGTCCCGTACACAATATAGGGGACTTGGCCGGCGACCAGCGCGACCAGGGCGAACGCTTCGGAGAAGAGCACGCCGGTCACGCCGGTGCTGCTGCGCACTTGTCCGAAGGGCTGGCGCTTCTGAAACTCTTCGGCCCATGCTGATCCAGTGATCTTGGTTTTCTCTTGGAAGGCGCTCTGGAGTTCAGAGAATTTCGCGTCGTCAGGGAAGACAACGTGGGCTGGGGCTTGCTGGGCGAGGAGCGTCAGCGGGCCAAACACAACAGCTATCAGAAGACCGAGCAGCACACCGCGTGTGAGCATACGATCAACCCCTTTCGCTCGCTATTCTACTCCACAGGGGGAGGGAAGACCAGAATGGCGTGGAACGCGGTGATGGCGATCCCATCGCGCTCGACTTGGAAGCCGCTCAGAAGCTGAACGCGCAGCTTAGCCATCGTCATGTGCAATTCTCCCCCCTAGGGTCTATAATGCAAACTATGAAAGAGAAGATCGAAAACTGGCTCGTTGAAGAAGGGCAGTTCAATCGCTACGTCGAGCACCCCAACGCCAATTGGGTGCTGCTCGCCAATCACCCCAAAAACCAGCCAACGACCGTCAGCGTTATCAACCCCAAGGTCAGCCCTGACAGAGTCTTGGTCGAAGTGAGCGTCAACATCGCTGATGACGTGCAGCAGCTCTTTCAGAAGCTCACCCAGCCCCAGCGCGAGAGGATCTTACGGGAGCTCAGTCTCGAGCTCAATCGCTTCCCCATCAGTTTTGGGATGATCCATCCCCAAGGGGTTTTGAAGCAGTTGGTCTTACAGCAAGAGATCTTCTCAGACGGGCTGAGCAAGCACGCGCTCTTT
>JBBISQ010000101.1:0-5606 GCA_037441155.1 Candidatus Fraserbacteria bacterium | reverse complement strand
CCAAGCTTCCCGCTCCCGATGGAGATCTTCGCGGTCTGGAGGGCTGGACGAAGGTGGGAACGCTGACAGTCGCGCTGGGCAGCTATCAACTCTACCCCGTGCCCGTCAGCGGAGTAGCAGCCTCGACGTTCTACAATATCGCGTTACGGCTTGTCGAAGAGATGCCCGACGGCAACGTTATCGTTGCGTGGCTAAAGCTGCGGGCGTAACCGACACACAAAAGTAAACCAGGGGCGGAGCAGGCGCTTCGCCCCTGGTTTCTTTCTACCCTTTCACGAGATTTTTCACCAAGAAGAGCAGATTCGCTGGGCGCTCCGCAAGCCTTCTCATAAAGTACGGATACCAATGCGTCCCATAGGAGACGTAGACGCGCATTCGATACCCCTGCTGAGCCAGCTTGAGCTGCAAGTCTCTTCGAATGCCGTAGAGCATCTGAAACTCAAAGCGATCTTTGGGGATTGTGCGCTGCTGCACATAGTCTATAGCCCAGCGGATGATCTTCTCGTCGTGCGTGGCAATGGCTGAGTAGACTCCCTTCTCTTGCGCACGCGGGCTGAAGAGCATCGCTAAGAGCTTCAGATAATTAGCGTCCACGTCGCGTTTGCTGGGGAAGGCGATACTGGCTGGCTCCTGATAGGCCCCTTTACAGAGCCGCACCTTGGCACCCCACTCGATCACTCTCTCGAGATCGCGCGCGCTCCGCCGCAGATAGGATTGAATGACAACCCCAACGTTATCAAAGCCATCACGGCGCAGTCTCTCGTAGATGTCGAGCGTCCGATCAGTGTAGGCTGAGCTCTCCATGTCAATGCAGACGAAGTTGTTGTGCGCCCGCGCACGCTCTAAGATTCGGCGCATGTTCTGCAAACACAGCTCGAAGCTGATGTCCAGCCCCATCTGAGTGAGCTTGAGCGAGACCTCAGACTGAACCTTCGTCTGAGCGATCGTGTCGAGAATCGTGAGATACTCGTCTGCGGCGGCCATCGCTTCGCGTTCGTTCGTCGTGTTTTCCCCCAAGTGATCGAGCGTCGCCAAGATATTTTTCGAGTTGAGCTCGCGCACGACAGCTATGGCTTCTTCGAGGCGTTCCCCGGCGATGAAGCGCCGCGCGGCCCTCTGAGCAAAACGATACTTGGAGAACGCTGACTGGAGCGCGCCATTTCGAGACAGCCTCAAGAGTAAGGCTCGCATCATCTTCTCAATCCCCGAGGGTATTGTAACGTACCAGACAGCCAGCGCGCAAAAGGAGACAGATGTCAATCGCTCGCGTATCTAAAAGCTCGAACTGGCATCTCACAGGTGCTCCGACGCAGCGTGTTCTGCGCGCTATCATACGAGCGGTGACTGTCTATGAAGCGCTTGGTTCTGGGTATTGCGCTCGCGCTCTGCGCGCTCTACCAGATGGCACGCCACAGTTGGCTTGTCCGCCGTGGCAAGCGATTCTACTATATCAAGCTGACTTAGACCTCTCCCCCGCCCCCTTCTCTTAAGGGAAGGGGGCCAGGGGGGGTAGGTCGGGAGAGAGCAGGGATGAGAGGGAGTCAGTGCGCAATAATGAAATCCGAAAACCCCACAGATTTCGTTGGTGTGATCCGGAAAAACGGCGTGGTATAGCGGAGTAGAACTTGGGTCTGAGCATTCTCGCCAGCAGTGAAGACCGCGCGCAGGACTAATTCTGGGTCTGGGCCCAAGAACGCCCGGAAGAACGGGTCCTTGAACGTCGCGAACTTGAGCGTCGCTTTCACCACATAGACGGTGTATTCTCGCCGCCCCAGTTTCGTCTCAAGAGGGATCTTATCGGTGCCGATCACTTCTGCACGTGCCCGCGCAAAGGGCTCTTCGCCCCAGCGCAACAGCTCGTGATAGAAGACGTTGAACTCGTAGACTTGGCCAACTTTGAGGGGCTTGCTGTAGAGATGGTAGACCCAATCTGAGATGGTCATCGCTTGACCCGGCCAGGGAATGGTCGCAGTGAAAATGCCCTCATAGCTGGGGAGGACGATCTCCATCTGGCTGGCATCTACGGGCTTATAGTAGCCATCTCCCGTATAGTCTGGACGGTTAGGATCGAGAAAGTCATATTTTATAGTGAAGCGCGCCTCACGCAGCGTGAAGTTTGCATTAAGAAAGTTGTGCCAGTCAATGGTGATGACGTTGCCCGCCTTGACCTCCACCACCTGATGAAATCTCAGCCCTTCGACCCCTTGGGTGATTCGATCTGTACTCGTCGTTACCCCGTTGAGGTCTTCGTAGCGCACCCAGCGGGGATAGGGGTCTTGCACATCCGTCAGCCCGTCGTCGTCGGTGTCGGCCTTGAGGGGGTTGGTGAAATAAACAAAGTACTCTTCCCCATCGAGGAGTCCATCGCCGTCGGTGTCGGGTTTATTGGGATCTGTGCCCAGGAGCTTCTCTTGGGCGTCTGTGAGGCCATCGGTATCAGAGTCTTGAGCGAACAACGTGGAGGGCATAAAACCGACGAGCAGCAGCGCAAGCAGTGCTGTTACTACGAGTGAGCGCATAGAGTATCTCCTCCCTTATGAGTCTTTCTGAAAGTGTGTGATCAGGGCTAGAAGCCCAGGGAAGACGAAGACCGTCACGACGAACGCGTAGAAGACAGCTACGCCGACTAAGAGCCCGAAATCACGATTCCACGTGATCGTGCTGAGCATAAGCACAAAGAACGCCGACGCTGTCGTGAAGAACGCGGCGAAGAGCGCCTCGCCGGTGCGCGCCGTCGCACGGACGAGATCACGCTCCTCACGGAAGCGTTGCATCAAGTGAATGGCGTAGTCCACTCCCAAGCCGATGCTGATCGCCGCGACGATGGCCGTCGCCGCGTTCAGCTCGAGTTTCAAGAGACTGACCGTGCCTAAGATCAATCCCGTCACCAGCACCATCGGGAAGAGCCCGATCACTCCCCACCACACCGAGCGCAGGGCCACAGCCATCACGACCAAACAGAGCACAAACGAGATCGCCAGCGACTGCGTCAGCGACTGGTGCAGCGCATCCAATCCAAGCTCCTCAACGAAGGGGATGCCCGTCAGGCGGGCTTCGATTCCCAGCTCGTTGAGCTTGGCCATCACGGGCGCGAGCCTCTGAGAGATATCGTGCGTGACGCGGCGCACGCCCTCTTGATCGGAGAAGCGCATCGTGCCGACGCGCACGACGGTCTTCTCCGAGGCGTGAATGGGAAGCACATACGCTTCGGCCCGCTGGCGCAGGGAATCTCTTGCCAAGACTTCACTCAGAAGCCAGCGATACGCCCCGTCGGGATCGCTGACAAAGCGATCCATAAACCCCTGAGCGACCTGGGGGTTGGCCGCGCGCACGTCCTCTACATAGTGGGCAAGGCTCGTCACCGTATGGGCATAGGGTGACGCGGCGAGGGCTTCGGGAATATCTTTCAATAAGACTCGGATCACATCGAGCCGCGCAATATCCCCCGTCAACACAAGCTGCACCTCGTCGTAGGTGCGAAATTCTTGATTGATCTGGGTATAGAGCGCGACCGCGGGGTAGTGTGGGGGCAGGAGCCGCCGATAGTCAACGGTGTACGTTTGAAAAGAGCGCCCCTCCCAGTAGCCCACAGCCCCAAGGAGCACTCCCACTGCCACCACGACAGCCATCACAGCGCGGCCGCGCAAGAGCTCAGCGTACCGACCGAGCCAGCGACTCACGAGGCTTGCCTGGGGGTGGGCGAAGATCCTCCGAGCGCTGGGCCATTGTTCGGTGCGCGGCCCTTCAGGGAAGATCTGCTTCAGCGCCGGGATGAGCGTCACCGTAATCACCAGAGCGCTGACCACCGAGGCGGCGGAGAGCAGCCCAAACCATCGGATCGGTGGGCTGGGGGCAAAGAAGAGCGCCACAAACCCCACAGCCGTCGTGGCAGTCGCCAGCGCGATCGCGCGACCGGTGCGCCCGAGAGCAATCTGAATCGCTTGTGGCCCTGTCTGCTTCTTGCATCGCTCTTCTTCGTAGCGATGTAAGAGATGAATCGCGTAGTCGTCGCCGATCCCCATCAAGAGCGGGAAGACTGCAGCCATCAAGAAGTTGACGGGAACCCCTAAAAAGCCGAGCAGCCCGAACGCCCAGACCCCTGACAATCCTACAACGCCAAGTGTGAGATAGAGGCTGGCCAAGGGCTTGTACGTCACCAGCACCAAGAGAACAAGCGCCCCCGTGAGCACAAGGTCAATGGGCAGGGCTGCTCCAGAGAAGAGCTCAGGGCTGAACGCCCCCAGCGCCACAGCTCCGATCAAGAGCAAGACCAATCCCAGCTCCCACGGGCGCGTCAGCCGAAAGACCCACACCAACGTCAGCGCGATCACTGCAAAGACTAATGGGGTCAGATAGCGAATATCGCGCTGGGTCGTCTGATTGAAGATATCGAGCGTCTCGCCGTAGCTGACCAGACCGATCTCCAGCGCGACGGCACTCTCTTGGATGGGCCGTATGGCCGCGAGCGCCTGGCGCGATACCGCGACAATGTCAGCGTCCTTAGCAATGGTCGCTGTTGCGAGCGCCGTGCCCGCCAGCGACGTGAATCTCTTCAGCAACGCCATGCGCTGGAACGTCATGCGAATGATCTCGGCGAACGAGTAGCCCAGCTCCGAGCCGTCAGTGGGCAGGCTATAAAAACGTCGGTCGCCGCCGTGGAGTTCCGCGTGCACGAATTTGACAAAATCGGGAATCCCTTGGGCAAAGACGATCCCGGGGACGGAACGGAGAGCTTGGAGCACGGCCTCCATCTCCAAAATCGCTTGGGGGGATTCGATAGAAAAGTTCTCCTTCGGGGCGAAGCGCACGGCGATGACGTGCGAGAGGCTCGCGACGCCGAAGTCGCGCTCGACCTCACGAAAGAGCCGCACCGTCGGATGATCGGGCAGGAACTCTTGGGGGTCGTTGGCGATCTTGAGCTTTGTAAGACCCACGGCGCCAAGGGCCGTGATCACTCCGATCACAGCGAGGACGATCCACGGCCCTCGTGCCGGTGTCACTGATGTCATACTGCTTTAGGACGGCATCGTCAGAATGAGTAAGCCGACGACGCCGCGCAAGTCCGTGCGTACTTCAAAATCCAGAACGCGCCCCGTGATCGTTCGACTGACAAGCTCGGCACGATAGAGGTCTTGTGCTAGGTAGCTGCTCTTGCCCGCGAGGAGGTTGCTGAGTGCTGCTTGGGCCGCGCTCTCAGAGCCGAAGCGAAGCTCAAAGCGCACCCGCGCCGCCGTGCCCTCGAAGAAGACCGCATAACTCATCGCTTCTTCGTTGGGCTCGAGAGGCTTGTCTTTGGTCGCGTCGGTGCGGCGCACAAACGCGAGAGATCCTCCGCGCGTCGCGTAGGCTGCGATAAACTCATCGAAGATCCCAAGGCATCCCTGCAGGCGGGCTACAACGCGCTCCGCAGAAGCTTTCAGGCGCTCACGATTGGCCGGCCCGCCCAAGCCGATCTCCGTGCCAAACCAGAGCTGAGTCGCCAACGGGATATAGGCCCACTCGATGGGGATCGGCCCAAAGATTCCTCCCGTGAAGATCACAGGGATGCCGTCCATCTCGACGAGATCCCAGTGTTGGTACGGGGAGTTTGGCGCTCCGACGGCGGC
>JBBISQ010000100.1:0-5672 GCA_037441155.1 Candidatus Fraserbacteria bacterium | reverse complement strand
GCCGCTGCCTCAGCCACCGCAGGATGGCCCACTAATATAGACTCGATCTCCGCCGGCCCCACGCGCTTGCCCGCAATCTTTATCGTATCGTCACTGCGCCCGTGCAGATACCAGCATCCGTCTGCGTCAATTGACGCCCAGTCCCCATGCACCCAGACGTTCTCCCACCGCGACCAATAGGTCTGAATATAGCGCTCCGGGTCCTTCCAAATCCCCCGAGTCATCCCCGGCCAGGGCTTCTGGCAGACTAACTCCCCAACCCCGCCACGCACCGGCCGGCCCTCACTGTCGAAGACGTCTACGGCCATCCCCAACGCCGGACCGCCCAGCGTACAGGGCTTTAAGGGCATAATGGGCAAAGGCGATAAGAAGCACGCCCCAACTTCCGTGCCCCCGGAGAGATTAATAATCGGGCAGCGCTTCTTCCCCACGTGTTCAAAGAGCCACCACCACGGCGCGGGGTTCCACGGCTCTCCCGTCGAGCCCAAGATGCGCAGGCTCGACAGATCGTGTCTCGTGACGGGGTCCTCCCCGAATTTCATCAGCGCCCGAATCAGCGTGGGCGAGATCCCCAAAATCGAGATCTTATGGCGCTCGACCATCTCCCATACTCGGTCTACGCGGGGATAGTCCGGCGCCCCCTCATAGAGAAAGATCGTGCCTCCCAGAGCCAACCCGCCTACGACCTCCCAAGGGCCCATGATCCAGCCCATGTCCGTCACCCAGTAGAGAATATCGTCGGGATGGAGATCGACTTGATGGGCCACTTCTTGAGCGATCTTCACCAAAAATCCCCCATGGACGTGCACCGCACCCTTGGGTTTGCCCGTCGTCCCTGACGTATAGATAATCATAAATGGGTCTTCGGAGTCTGTCTGCTCTGTGGGGCATTGGGAAGATTCCCGCTGAGTGAGCTTGTGCCACTCTCCCGGATAGACGATCAGATGCTCTACCGTTGGGCTGAGCCTGACGGCCTCTTGGGCGATCTGACTCATCTCGATGCGCGCCCCCTTGCGCGCAAAGCTCTCCGCGGTGATGAGCAGCTTGGCCTCACAGTCATTGAGTCGAGTAGCGACAGCTTGGGCGCCAAACCCTGAAAAGATCGGGGTACAGATCGCGCCGATCTTGGCGCAGGCGAAGAGAGCCATGACCGTCTCGGGCAGCATCGGCATAAAGATCCCGACACGATCCCCCTTGGCGATACCCAGTCTCTTGAGGGCGTTGGCCAGGCGATTGGTCTGCTCGGAGAGCTCTCGGTAGGTGAGCCGCCGGAGACTGCGGTCTTCCCCCTCCCAGATGAGCGCGATCTTGTCGGGGCGAGCGTGGGCGTGCTTATCTAGACAGTTATGGGCAATATTGATCTTCCCGCCGACGAACCACTTGGCCCACGGGATCCCCTGGGAGACGTCTAAGACTTGTCTGTAGGGGGTAAAGAACTCGATTTGTAACTCTTTGACGATAGCGTCCCAAAACCATTCGATATCATCTGTCGTGCGACGTATCAGTTCTGAGTAGTCTCTAATGCCGTGCTTCTGCATGAAGCGCCAGATGTTGCTGCGCTCGATGTACTCCGGTGTAGGAGTCCAGGCCGTTGCCATGGGTTCTGCCCTCCTCTTGCACTGATCTTCGATTATACTTTATGCACGCTTCTTCTCCAATCAGATGCTGCACCCTATTTGACTCTCTCGGCCTCGATAGGATACACTTTAGGCGAGACATAATGATAAAAGACGAAAAAAGGGAGGATCAGGTATGCGCTCTATATTCATAGGAGTTTTCGCTCTCGCCGTCGTTCTCAGTGTGGGGAGTATGACCCAAGCTCAGATGATCGCGTCACTGTGCGAGTATACGCCACCGCAGAACCAGCTGCAGAGTCTGACCCTGTCGGGAGACTATCGCTACTTCGAAGATCGTTATCTCGATGATCGTGGAAACGCGAGCGTTGGGCATCTTGTTTTGCAAGGGGTCATGTGGTCAGAGGGGCCGGAGTGGAGCTATAATCTCACCGGCTCAGCACGCTTAGAACTCGCTTCTCAGCTTGCCCTCAGCACAGCGCTGATGAGCGAAGGCAGCCTCCGCCGAAGTCTCGATAAGAATCTCTTTCTCTTTGGCGGGGTGGACACGGCGAGCACGCCCTTTCAGGAGGGCTTCACTGTGCAGGTGCTGGGCGGCATAGGAGCCGGGCGCTTCAACGACGTCACCCCTTTGGCGAAAGCGATGCAGATCAGCCGAGCGCTCCAAGAGGCTAAGATCCTTGCACAGCCCCTCTCCGACACTGAGATGAAAGCTATAGCGGACGTGATCGCGCGCCAGCCCGAACTGGGACTTGTTGGGGTGCTGGAGGGCATCGAACAGCAGCTCGGCCAGCCCTTAGGGGTCTCAGGGGTCATCGCTATCCGAGATATCGTGGAATCGAGAGAATCGCGCTTCTGCGGCTGGGATGCAACGCTGGCGCTCGGCTATACGGTGATCAGTCCCACGGGTGAGACCAACGCCCTCGCGCGGGTGGCCGCGAACTTCGCCACGCCTCCCGACGCGGTGAGCCAAGTGCTTGCGCAGGCTAGACTCTATATCCCCCTGCCCTTCACTGGGAATACGTGGCTGACGGTCTCGGCGAGCTACGCGCGGCTGCTGACGCCCACGACGAATCTCTCTCTTGCGTACGTGTACACGTGGGCGCGGCAGGGTGGGCAGGAGACCCAGGCGCACAGCCTGGACGCGACGCTGCGATTCTTGGTTTCTCCACCACTGAGTGTTCTAGTGAAAGGGCAAGTGAGCCTCGCAACGGGCTACGAAGAGCCAGAGTGGGGGATCAGCGTCGGGTTCGAGTACAGCGTGATGTGAGCATCACTCGACTGTGACGCTCTTTGCTAAATTGCGCGGCTGATCCACATCGGTTCCCCGCAAGTCCGCGATGTGATAGGCGAAGAGCTGCAGGGGCACAACGAAGAGCAACGGGGCCAGCCAGCGCGAGCTTGGGGGAATCTCCACGAGAAAGTCCGAGACGCGCTCGACCTCTCTTGTGATGTGATCGGTAACGGTGATGACGACGCCCCGACGCGCCTTGACTTCTTCGATATTCGAGAAGACTTTCTCGTAGACGCTCTCTTTGGTGACGAGCACGACGGTGGGCATCTGGGCGTCAATGAGCGCGATGGGGCCATGTTTTAATTCCCCGGCGGCGTAGCCCTCGGCGTGAATATACGAGATCTCCTTGAGCTTGAGCGCTCCCTCGAGCGCGATAGGGTAGAGCAGATCACGCCCCAGAAAGAGAAAGTGCTCTTTTTCGTAGAAGACCTGGGCGAGCCGCGCGATCTCGTTCTCGCGTTGTAAGAGTTTTTCGATCAGGGCTGGCCCACGAACCAAGCTCTCAAGAGCCGGACGCGTCTGCGCCGAAGAGAGCCAGCCCCGAGATTGTGCTATAGAGAACCCTACGAGATTGAGCGCCGCTAATTGCGCGAGAAACGCTTTTGTGGAAGCCACGCCGATCTCCGGGCCAGCGTAGGTGTAGAGCGTCGCGTCGGACTCTCGGGTCAGCGTCGAGCCGACGACGTTGACGATCGAGAGCACGGCAGCGCCGCGGGCGCGGGCCTCGCGCACGGCCCCCAAAGTGTCCGCCGTCTCGCCAGACTGCGAGATCGCGATGACCAGAGTCTTCTCGTCTATATAGGGCTTGCTGTAGCGAAACTCCGAAGCCAGCTCCACAGCAATGGGGATCTGAAAGAACTCGCGCCATAAATATTTCGCGGTCAACCCCGCATAGTACGCCGTCCCCATGGCCACGAGATAGACCATCTGGGCTGTGTGAATTCTTTCAGCGAGTTGGTGCAGCTCGGGGAGCACGATCCTCCCCGTGGAGAGCTCGTAGCGACTCTGGAGGGTGTTGGCCACGGCATGGGGCTGCTCGTGAATCTCTTTGAGCATGAAATGCTTATACCCCTGCTTTTGTGCGGTGACGACATCCCACTCGATCTGCTGGGGCGCGCGTGCGATGGGGTGCCCGTCGCAGTCGTAGATTTCGATTCGATCTCGTCTTATCCGAGCGAGCTCGCCGTCGTTGAGAAAGACCATCTGGTGGGTGAAGGCGAGCAGCGTCGGGATATCTGAGGCGGCGAAGTTTTCGTTCTGGCCTAAGCCCAACACGAGCGGGCTGCCCTGGCGCGCCACCACGACTTCATCGGGAGAGTCTACAGCGACAACGGCGATGGCGTAAGCGCCGCGCAGGGGGCGCAGCACCTCTCGCACGGCTTGGAAGAGATTGGTGCCGTCATAGCGCTCTTCGATCAGATGGGCGATCACCTCGGAATCCGTCTCCGAGAGGAAGCTATGCCCCCGACGCTGTAATTCTTCTTTGAAGGGCAGGTAGTTCTCGATGATCCCGTTATGGATGACCGCGATTCTCCTCTGGCAATCGCAGTGGGGGTGGGCATTGGAGTCTGTTGGGGGTCCGTGGGTGGCCCAGCGGGTGTGGCCCAGGCCCACGGTGGCGTGCGAGACTCTTTCCCGCAGGCGTCCCGCGAGCTCGCTGACCTTACCGGCACGCTTTTCTACATAAAGCCCCGTATTCTCAAGCAGGGCGATCCCGGCCGAGTCATAGCCGCGATACTCGAGCTTGTGCAAAGCTTCAAGCAGAAGATCTTGAGCCGGGCGCTGCCCCACGTAGCCTACGATGCCACACATAGTACGCCTCCCTGTGCTCTCACAGTATAGTAGTGGGAGCAGGCTTTGACAAGAGCACCCTCTCCCCTCGAGTGTAATCTGCACTATTTTGTCACCGGTGGGCGGGTGTGCTATAATCGGCGTAGCGCAGAACTTTTGAGAGGAGGTTGTGCGATGCGCGAAGTTGAAGTCAAGGCGCTGGTGATGGACCCCACGCAGAATATGCCGGTGCTGTTGCTTCGCGATCCGCAGTCCAGCAAGGTCGTGCCCGTCTGGATCGGACATCCCGAGGCAACGTCCATAGCCATGATCATGCAGAGCCGGGAGTTTCCCCGCCCTTTGCCCCATGACCTCGTGAAGGTGCTCCTCAAAACCCTCGGCGGGGACTTGGACATGGTCGTGATTGATAGCATTCAAGACTCCACGTACTTTGCAACGCTCCACGTGCGCGATCACACTGGCAGGGTCCACCAGATCGACGCACGGCCCTCGGACTCCATCGCGATCGCTCTGCGCGTCGGCAGCCCGATCTATATATCTGATGAAGTCTTCCAAGTGGCTGCGGTGGAGATGCCCACGGCGGAAGACGAAGGCGATACCAAAGAGAACGAGGATCGCTTCCGGGCCTTCGTGGAGAGCGAGATGAGGCTCGCCGACTTTAAGAGATTCGTCTCGGACTTGTAAACGGGAGCAGGGATGCTGCGCAGCCTGCGCGAGCTCGATGTCGCTGATAAACGGGTCTTAGTCCGAGTTGACTATAATGTCCCGCTCCAGAACGGTCAGGTCACCGATGAGACACGGCTTCGTGGGAGCCTCCCCACGCTTGAATATCTCCTTCAGCACCGAGCGAAGATCATTCTAATCTCGCATTTGGGCCGCCCCAACGGAAAAGTGATCTCGGAGCTGCGGCTCGACCCTGTGGCCCGCCATCTAGAGAGATTGCTCCAGCGCTCGGTCACCAAACTGAACGACTGCATTGGGCCAGAAGTCCAACGCGTCGTCTCCCAGATGAA
>JBBISQ010000099.1:0-5802 GCA_037441155.1 Candidatus Fraserbacteria bacterium | reverse complement strand
GTTTATACTTCCCCGCGAATGATCTCCTTGATGCGCATCAGCGACGCCCGCGTGCTGCGCTCCATCTCGTCCAACGCCATCGCGATCCTGCGAATGTTCTCCTCAAGCTGCGGGATCAGCACCCTCTCTAGGGCGTTCACACGCCGCCGCGTCGTCTCGATCTCCTCAGCTAAAAGCTCCAAAGACTTCTCGATCTCCGCAAGCTTGACCATCTCCGGCAAGACTTCCCGAAAGAGCGTCAACGCTGTATCTAACTCTGCCGATGTCGCGGCAAACCCATACGAATAGATGTCTCGCGTGTCGCTGAGCGCAAAGCGCGGCACCCAGACGCTCATGACTGATTCCATCTCCATCTGCAATGCCCCGTTGCTGCTCGCCCCGGTCATAAGCGATTCTTCCATCACTTCCTTGGACATCTCGGCACGAGCTAATAAGAAGCTGCGAAAGCCCGCAGCTAATTTCTCTTCGACGCGCTCACGCAACCCCCGCGTCTCCTCGACTAACTGTAAGAATCGGTGCATCAGCTCGTCGCGCTTCTGCTTCAAGAGCTTGTGCCCGCGCCGAGCCATCGCCAGACGCTTCTTCTGTTTGAGAAGCTCCATCCGGGTCGCGTTGACTCTCTGAGCAACGGCCATTATCTGTCACGCTCCTGACCTACCCCTCTAGCCCCTTCAGAGAGAGGAGCTCGAGGCGAGGGTGGATACTTCTTCTCTCTTCGGCAGATATTTTTCGATAAACTCATCGCGCACGCGCTTGAGCTCCCCGCGCGGCAGCATACTGAGCAGCTCCCACCCAATCGTCAGCGTCTCGATAATAGTTCGATCTTCGTACTCGCCCTGCTGGATGAATCGCTGCTCGAACGCGTCGGCAAACTTCATGTAGACTCTGTCAAGTTTGCTGAGGGCGGCCTCGCCCAAGATCGCGGCCATCTCGCGCACGTCCACGCCGCGCGCATAGGCTGCGTATAGCTGATTGAGCACCCCCGCGTGATCTTCGCGCGTCTTGCCCGGCCCAATCCCCTTGTCTTTGAGACGCGATAGACAGGGCAAGACATCAAAGGGCGGATAGATGCCCTTGCGATGCAGCTCGCGCGACAAGAAGAGCTGCCCTTCGGTAATATAGCCCGTCAGATCGGGGATGGGATGGGTCTTGTCGTCCTGGGGCATGGTCAAGATGGGCATCTGCGTAATAGACCCCTTCTTGCCCTTGATGCGCCCCGCACGCTCGTAGATAGTACTTAGGTCTGTGTACATGTAGCCGGGGTAACCACGCCGGCCAGGGACTTCCTTGCGGGCTGCCGAGACTTCGCGCAACGCTTCAGCATAATTCGTCATGTCCGTCAAGATCACCAAGACGTGCAGGTCGCGCTCGAACGCGAGATACTCCGCGCACGTCAAGACAAGTCTCGGGGTCGTGATGCGCTCGATGACCGGGTCGTCAGCAAGATTGATGAACATCACGGCGCGCTCCAGTGCCCCGGTCTTTCGCAAATCCGTGATGAAGAAGTTCGCTTCTTCAAAGGTGATGCCCATCGCGCCGAAGACGACCGCGAACTCTTCAGCCTGCCCCAAGACTTTGGCTTGGCGGGCGATCTGCGCCGCGATCTGATTGTGCGGTAGCCCTGCCCCCGAAAAGATCGGGAGCTTCTGCCCACGGACGAGCGTGTTCAAGCCGTCAATGACAGAAATTCCCGTCTGGATGAACTCGTTGGGGTAATCGCGCGAGTACGGGTTGAGGGGCTCTCCCGAGATAGGGAGCTTCTTCTCCGGGATGATCTGCGGCCCGCCGTCAATGGGTCGGCCCGCGCCGTCGAAGACCCTTCCCAATAAGTCTTCGGAGACGCCCAGCTCCATCACCTTGCCCAAGAAGCGCACGCGGCTCTGCCGGAGATTCAAGCCCTGCGCCGCCTCGAAGAGCTGAATGACGGCTTTGTCGCGATCGACTTCGAGGACGCGCCCACGGCGGATCTCACCCCCGCTCAGCTCGATCTCCACCAACTCCTCGTACTTGGCCCCGCTCACCCCTTCGACCACCATAATGGGGCCGGAGATCTCAGCAACACTAGTGTACTCTTTCTGCATAGGCTCCTCCTGCTTTCAGGCGCTCAAACGACTCCGTGATCTCTCTATGAATTTCTGCCCAGCGTGCGTCGAACTCGCTTTCGGGGATGAACTTCGCCTTGGCGATGCGCTCCCGCACCGGCAGCTCTATAATCTGTTGGATAGCGACGCCCTGGTCGAGGGCCTGCTGGCCCAAGTCGTAGAACGCCTTGATGAGCTGCATCATCTTGAGCTGCTTCTTGAGCGATGTATACGTATCAATATCGTCGAAGGCGCTCTGCATCAGATAATCTTCGCGGATTGAGCGCGCGACCTCGAGCTTCAGTCTGTCTGAGGGCGAGAGCGCTTCCACCCCGACCAATCTCACGATCTCCTCAAGCTCCGCTTCGATCTGCAAGAGCTTCATAAATTCGCGGCGCAGCTCGTTCCACTCCGGCCCGACGTGCTCGTCAAAATACGGCGCCAACTCTTCCGTGTAGAGCGAGTAGCTGGTCAGCCAGTTGATCGCGGGAAAGTGTCTTCTGTACGCGAGTTTATCGTCAAGCCCCCAGAAGACTTTTACTAATCTCAAAGTATTTTGTGTGACGGGTTCAGAGAGATCGCCTCCCGGCGGCGAGACCGCGCCGATAGCGCTCAAGCTCGCTTGGCGCTCGGGCTTACCCAGACAGACGACGCGCCCGGCGCGCGCGTAGAAATCCGCCGTGCGTGACCCCAGATACGCCGGATAGCCCTCCTCACCGGGCATCTCCTCAAGACGCCCAGAGATCTCGCGCATCGCTTCGGCCCAGCGCGACGTCGAATCGGCCATCAATGCGACGCTGTAGCCCATATCTCGGAAATACTCAGCAATCGTGATCCCCGTGTAGACCGAGGCCTCGCGGGCCGCCACGGGCATATTCGAAGTATTCGCGATGAGAATCGTTCTCTTCATTAACGGTTCGCCGGTCTTGGGGTCTTCCAGCTCTGGGAACTCCATCAAGACGTCGGTCATCTCGTTGCCGCGCTCGCCACACCCTACGAAGACGATAATATCGGCATCGGCCCATTTGGCTAACTGATGCTGGATCACTGTTTTCCCAGATCCAAACGGCCCCGGCACGCAAGCCGTTCCCCCCTTGGCGATGGGAAAGAGTGCATCTACAATACGCTGCCCCGTCGTCAGCAACTCGGTGCTGGGCAGTTTCTCCTTATACGGGCGGGCCTTGCGCACCGGCCAGCGCTGCATCAGCTTGAGCTCATGACGCTTCCCCTGCGCGTCCTTCACCACAGCGATCGTCTCTTCCACGGTGAACTCCCCGGAGCGAATCTCCTCAAGCACTCCCGATATCCCCGGCGGGACCATGATCTTGTGCAGGACGAGCGAGGTCTCTTGCACCGTCCCGATGATGTCGCCTTCACCGACGGAATCGCCCTTCTTCACCGTGGGGACGAAGCGCCATTTCACCGCTCGCGGGAGCGCCGGGGCTTCGACGCCTCGACGAATATAGGCGCCCCATCTCTTTTGAATAGCTTCCAGCGGGCGCTGAATCCCGTCATAAATCGAGCTGATCAAGCCCGGCCCAAGCTCGACTGAGAGGGGCTCGCCCGTGGACTCGACGGGGTCTCCCGGCCCCAGCCCCGCCGTCTCTTCATAGACTTGAATCGACGCCAAGTCGCCGTCCAAGACGATCACTTCGCCCACTAATCTCTCTTTGCCCACGCGCACCACGTCGTACATCTTGGCGTCGGTCAGCCCTTCGGCCACGACCAACGGCCCTGAGACTTTCACAATCCTTGCCATTGCCATAGACAGCCCTCCCGAGATCTATCTTTCTCCACGTGAGAGAATATCAATTCCGACAGCACGTTCGACTAATTTCCGGATGCGCTCCCGCGCAATCCCTAAGCTCCCGGTGTTATCGGGGATCATCACGATGGCCGGCGCAGGTTGTCTGCTGAATCTATCAAGCAGCGCACCCAGCTCTTGGGCTAAGCTCTCCGAGAGAAATATAATCGAAAATCCCTGGGAGACCAAGTCGAGCACAGCGGCTTCTGCCGCTTGGGGCGTGCGGGCATCCCGCACCGTCACCCCAAGAGCTTTAAAACCCAAGTACACATCCTTCTTGCCCACAATAGCGATCTTAGACATACGGCTCCCGCAGGCGCTCCGCTAGGGTCTCCCTCTCCACACCGTTGAGCTTGCCCACCAAGAGAATTCTGATATTTTTCAGCTCCGTCTCTTTCGCCAAAGCATACGCAATCAAGGGCTCAGCGCCGTAGAGCGCGAGCTTGGCCCGCTTGAGAAACCCCATCACGAAATCGTCGCTCAATCTTTCAAAGAGCGCCAGAGACTTCTTCTCTGCAAGATAGGCTAACCCTCGAGAGAGCAGATCCGCATAGGGGGTATGGCGCAGCTCATCGGCCCACGTCTCGACACTGGCATCCATAAGCGCGAGCAGGCGAGCATCCTCCAGCGACCCTCCCGGAACAAGCGCCCGCCCCACCGATGGACGCGGTCTCTCCAAAAGTTTCATGCGCACCACAGATCTGAGATTGAGCAGATCCGCCCAGATCGCTACCAACGTTTCAGCGAAGGGGTGCCCTGCTGTAGCTTTCTGTAAATACTCGAACAGCTCTTGGTCTACGACTGTGTCTATTATCTGAGCGCGCTGTGTGCTTTCGTATTCGCGCAGGGCGCGCTGGCCCGCCGCAGCCAGCTCGCTTGGCAGTTCGCCCCACACCCCCGTATTGACCGAGACTTCTATGAGCTTTGGCGAAACAGTTCCTACGCCATCGAGAACGCCTTCTCTTGGGTCTTCCCCCAAGAGCTTCGCTTTGAGATAGACTTTGATGTGATGAAAATCGTAGCGGCGCTGAAGCCATGCGGTGCGCTCTGGGACGGGCGATAGAGCCGTCACGAGGGCGTAGAGATCGCGCAGCTCGTCGGTCAGAACGTCTTCGTATTCGTCGAGCTTTCTCTCGGCGGCTTTGGTATAGCCCAGTTCGGCTAAGGTCCGCCAGGCTTCTGGGGCATCGGCTGCGTCGAGCAAGCGCTGGTAGTGCGCCCGATTCAAGAGCTTCGCTTCCAAGGCGCGGATGCGCCCCGTGGCGAACGCATACGCACCCTCTTGCTCGAATCGAGTCTCCAAGAGTTCAACGACCACGACTTGTCCCTTCCGTGCCCTCGAAGAGCATCTGGGCAACTTGGATCTCCAGGTCATCCTGGGCGCGGCGCATCAGCGTCGCCAGGGTGACGTTGGTCTCGCTGTTGACGCCCTTGAGCACAAAGCCCTTCCCGATGTCGCGCGTCTCTACGGAGAGCCGGAGAGCGCCCTTCTTGCCGTGCTTCACCAGGTGGGCGTTGGCTTCCCTGATCAGAGCTTCCCCGAGGGTCTGTCTATCTGCCGGGGAGAGGATCACTTCTTCGTCGCCGGTCTCAGCGGCTTGGGCGATGAGCCGCACCAGCCAGCTCTTGTATTCGCTGGCGGGCAGAGCACGAATCCTCTCTGCTGCTTGCTGGAAGGCCCTCTCTAAGAGGGCGCGCTTGGCGGCGAGCACGGCGTTGCGTGCTTCGGCTGTTGCGGCAGCGAGCTGCGCGCGCCGACGGCTGTGCGCTTCCTCGCGGGCTTGGGCTAGGATGCTCTCGCGCTGCTGCTGGGCTTCGCGCTCGGCCTGCTCACGAATTTGAGCGGCTTGCGCCTGCGCCCTCTCGAGAATACGCTGCGCTTCGGCTCGCGCGTCACTCAGAATTTTCTCTACGATC
>JBBISQ010000098.1:0-6224 GCA_037441155.1 Candidatus Fraserbacteria bacterium | reverse complement strand
GACGTCATTCTCTTCTTTCAGCTCGGCGATTTTTACGAGACGTTCTTTGAGGACGCGCAGCTCGTTGCGCGTGAGCTCGATATCGCTCTGACCAAGCGCGACGAAGCGCCGATGGCCGGCGTCCCCGTCAAGCGTGTCACGTTCTATGTGAATCAGCTCTTGAAGAAGGGATACAAAGTAGCCCTCTGTGAGCAGCTCCAAGACCCCGAACAAGCGAAGGGGCTCGTCGAGCGCGATGTCGTCCGGATTATCACTCCCGGCACGGTGCTCGAAGAAGAGTTACTGGAGCGCGGGCTCAATAACTACGTGGCCGCGCTCTATCGCGAGGGGGATTCGTGCGGACTGGCTTATGCTGATATCTCCACGGGGGAGTTTCACGCGACGGAGCTCTCTCTAAGTGATGCCCAAAACGAGCTGAACAGAATCCGCCCTTCTGAAGTCGTCCTCTGTCAAGGCTCTTCTCTACTTTGGCCCTCACCCCCAGCCCCTCTCCCGGGAGAGGGGAGCAGAGGGGTGAGGGAGAGAGTAGCCCTCAGCCAGCTTGAGCCGCATCAGTTCGACGTGCAGAAACTGCTCGATCATTTTGGGATTCTCTCGCTGGACGGGTTGGGCTTAACGGAGCTGGCAGGGCGCAGCGCTGCGGGGTTGCTCAGCTATCTGAAAGAGACGCAAAAGGGCTCCCTGAAGCATTTGAACCCGCCACGATTCTATCAGCTCTCGTCCCAAATGGGGCTCGATCCGTTCACCCAGCGCAATCTCGAGATCTTCGAGGAGCTGCGCGGCTCCGGAGTGGCTGCGACCCTCTTTCATGTGCTCAACCATACCGTCACGGGGATGGGGGAGAGGCTGTTGAGACAATGGTTGCTCGCGCCATTGGTGGATCGGGCCCTCTGCGACTCCCGCTTAGACGCTGTCGAGTTCTTCGTCTCGAACGGTCTTGAGCGCAGCGCTGTGCGTGAGATTATAAAAAAAATCTGCGATCTGGAGCGTCTGGCGGGGCGGCTCGGCACTGGGCGGGTCACGCCGAGAGACTTGCTCTCGTTGCGCCAGTCGCTGGAACGCTTGCCGGAGCTGACTGCGCACTTCCAACGGTGGGCCGAGCTCCCAGCTCCTAGCAGACTCAGAGAGCTCGCAGTACGGTCCCAGTCGTTAGCCCTCGATGAGCTGTGCCAGCTCCTGCGCCGAGCGATCCGCGACGACGCCCCGCTCGAGCTGAAAGAGGGCAATATTATCAACGAGGGCTTCTCCCAAGAATTAGACGAGCTCAAAGCCCGAGAGAGAATCTTCAAGCGCAAGATTATAGAGCTCGAAGCGCGCGAGCGCGAGCGCACGGGCATTCAGACGCTCAAAGTCGGGTTCAACACCGTCTTTGGGTATTATCTCGAAGTGAGCAAAGCTGCTGCCAAGCGCGTTCCCCCGGACTACCATCGCAAGCAGACGCTCGCCAACGCCGAGCGGTTCTTCACCCCAGAGCTCAAAGAGTACGAAGAGAAGATCCTCTCTGCAGAGGAACGCTCAAAACGCTTAGAATACGAGCTCTTCTGTAAAGTTCGCGACCAAGCCGCGCAGAAGATCGTCGAGATTCAGGAGCTTGGGCGTCTTATTGCAGAATTGGACGTCTTGTCGTCACTGGCCGAAGCGGCACATCGCTATCGCTACGTGCGTCCGCGTTTCACCGACAGACACGAGATCTTCATCAAAGACGGGCGACACCCCATTGTCGAAAGACTTCTCCCGGGCGGGCAGTTCGTCCCCAACGATCTCTCGTTCCGGGAGAACGAATATCTCATGGTGCTGACGGGGCCGAACATGAGCGGCAAGAGCGTCTATTTACGACAAGTCGCGCTGATCTGTCTGATGGCGCAGATCGGCTCGTTTGTGCCGGCTCGGGAAGCGACGCTCCCCATCGTCGATAAGATCTTTGCCCGTGTTGGGGCCAGCGACATGCTCGCGGCCGGATACAGCACCTTCATGGTCGAGATGCTGGAGACCGCCAATATTCTCAATAACGCGACCGAGCGCAGTCTTATTATTCTAGACGAGATGGGCCGGGGGACGAGCACCTTCGACGGGGTGAGCATTGCCTGGGCAGTGGCAGAACACTTGGCCACGAAGACCCGCGCCAAGACGCTCTTTGCGACCCACTATCACGAGCTGACAAAGTTAGCTGAGCGTCTTGCCGGGATCAAAAATTGTCACGTCACAGTCAAAGAGTACGGCAACCAAGTGATCTTTCTGCACAAGGTCGCCGATGGTGCGACGGAGGGGAGCTATGGGGTGCATGTGGCGCGTATGGCTGGGCTGCCGGAGTCAGTGACGCGCAAGGCCGACGAGATCCTTCAAAAAATTTTGCAGAACAACCCCCTAGACGCGATGGGCGAGCTGCGCAAGAGAGACCCGCGCTTCGTGAAGCAATTAGCGATTTTTTCTGCTGAAGAGCACCCAGTGGTGAAAACGTTGAAGGAGCTTGATATAGATAAGCTCACGCCGCTAGAGGCGTTGGAGCTGTTAGCGAAGCTCAAGCGCGAAACACTCAGCTAACTTCAAGTCCGCTGCCGTGGTGATCTTGATGTTGCGTGGATCGCCTTCAATAGTTTTGACACGCATTAGTGCCAGTACCGCACCGGCTTCGTCGCTGAAATACCGATGCTCTCTGCAGGCGCGCTCGAGCGCAGCAAGCAGAAGCTCGCGGCGAAACCCCTGCGGCGTCTGGGAAAAGAAAATCTCGGAGCGATCCAAGTCGGCGGTGATAAAGCCTTCGGAGACGCGCTTGACGGAAGACGTGACGGGAACGACCGGCACGGCAGCGTCGTGAGTCTTCATCGCCTCGATCACCCGCTCGATCAGCTCTTTCGAGACGAATGGACGCGCGGCGTCGTGCACCAAGACGTACTCGCTCTGAGCAGCTTTGACCCCTGCTAAGGCGGACTCCTGACGGTGGGCCCCCCCATGCACAACTGTGAGGGGCTTGGCGAGACTGCGAACAGCATTGGCGAAAAGCTCTCTATCATCAGGGTGGATCACAATGATGAGGTCGGAGACGAGAGCGCACGCAGAGAATACTTCTAGAGAGTACGCAATGATGGGTTTGCCGCCCAGGGGGAGATAGGCTTTGGGGATGGGGCCTGCGAGGCGGGTTCCGCGTCCGGCAGCTAAGAGAACTGCGCTTATTGCTCCCATTTGACCGGCTCAACCTTGGGGCGCACGAAGAGCATCTTGCCCGCTTCCGTCTGGAGGCTGGAGTTCACGACCGCTCGAATCTTCTTGCCGATGAAGCGCCGCCCGTTCTCGACGACGACCATCGTGCCGTCGTCTAAGTATCCCACTCCTTGGCCGATCTCCTCGCCCTTGTCAATCACTTCGACTTCGATCTCTTCACCGGGGATGAATCTCGGCTTGATCGCGTTGGCTAGCTCATTGATATTGAGCACGGGGACGCCTTCAACCTTGGCCACTTTGTTGAGATTGTAATCTGTCGTGATGATCTTGGCTCCCAGCTCCTTGGCTAATTGGATGAGCTTGCGATCGACGTCGGCGACGCCGGGGTAGTCTTTGTTGAGCGTTTCGACTTCGACCTCATTGCTGCGCCGCAGCTCGGCTAAGATATCTAACCCTCGGCGCCCCTTGCGCCGCCGGAGATTGTCCGACGAATCAGCAATAGCGTGCAGCTCGCTGAGCACAAACTCAGCGATGACGATCTTGCCCTCGATAAAGCCTGTCTTCACCAAGTCGCCAATTCTCCCGTCAATGATCGCGCTCGTGTCCACAAGCTTGATGTTGGGGTTGGGGGGAGGTTCAGAGTGGCGACTCTGCGAGGCTCCCAAGAGATTCTCTTCCTTGTGGCCCACAACGAATCCCCCGACTGCGAGGGAGAGCGTGACGATCCCTTGGAGGGCCCGCACGAGGGGGTTCTGCGGGAAGAGCAGCTCTAACCCCCAAGATAGAATCATGCCCAGCAGAGCCCCTGCACCGCTTATGAGAGTAGCTTGGACGAGCCGTCGCGCCCCACCCTCCTGGGCCAGGCTGTGCTGGACAAGCCGGGCCAGATTGGTTATCAAGAGCGCGACCACAAACCCTCCCAATGCCCCGACGACGATCTGAGCCTCCCACGGATGAAGCCCGTGGAGCGGTGGAGGGAGAGGGGGCACCCAGCCCTCCATGACGCTGAGCATGACCCCCAGTGCTATGAACAGAAGATAGATGGCGAACTTGAACACACTTCCTCCCCCTTCAAGCCATGAAACTCTCCTCTAGCACTCGGCTCTATCTTAGCACAAGCTTGACTTTCCAACAATATTTCAGATATTTTTAAGGAGATGATATCTCTCACAGACCAGCCGCGGACTGTCCGGGCGGGGCTCCTCTGGGCAGCGCGGCAGTTGCAGCACCATGGCATAGAAGCAGCGCGCTGGGAGGCCGAGCTGATCACGGCGCATGCCTTGGGCGTAGCGCGTGACGCGCTCTATCTCCACCCCAACAAGCTGCTGACAGAGGGGGAAAGCTTTCGTTTGCAGAGCTTGGTTGAGCGCCGCTGTCGCGGAGAACCGATACAGTATCTTCTGGGATATACAGAGTTCTTCGGCTGCCGCCTCCGGTTGACCCCTGCGGTGTTCATTCCCCGTCCCGAGACGGAAGAATTGGTCGAGCTCTTGGTGCGCAGCTACACGGATGGTTCAACGCCGCAGCGTGTCTTAGATCTCGGCACGGGTTCGGGAGCGATTGCCATCGCGCTGGCGCGCGCTTGGCCGAGGAGCTCCTTCGTCGCTGTTGACATCTCTCCGGAGGCGCTCGAGATAGCTCGTGAGAACGCTATACAGAACGGAGTGGACGAGCGCATTCGCTTCCTCGTCTCGGATTGGTTCTCCCATGTTACGGGAGAGTTCGATCTGATCGTCTCCAATCCGCCGTATGTGCGCACGGCGTATTTACAGTGCGCTCCGCGTGAGCTGCTCTACGAACCGAGAATAGCTCTCGATGGTGGTGCACAGGGCTTGGACGCGTTTCTCCGAATCATCCGTGAGAGCCCACAGTATCTTCGTGAGGATGGCGCGCTCTATGTCGAATGCGCTGCCGACCAAGGGGAGCAGATTAGAAAGATGCTCGCCCAGAGCGGGGCTTTTCGGGAGATCGAGATCATAAGAGATTTAACGAAGAGGGAGAGGTTTGCGCGTGCGGTGCGCAGCCGTCAGCTATGTCTATCTTAGTGCAGGTCTCGGAGTTGCGGTTTATGACCCTTGAGGGGAAGAATATTTTAGAGGACGTGACGCTGCGGGTGAATCATAGCGAGCTGGTCTTCTTAGTGGGGGCGCCGTCGTCGGGCAAGAGCGTGATCTTGAAATTGCTCTGCCACGAATTGCAGCCCCAGCACGGGCAGATCCTCGTAGACGATCGCAACGTGACCCGATTGCATCCGAGCAAGCTGCCGGCGTTCCGGCGGCGCTTAGGCATCGTGCCACAAGAGTTGAGGCTTCCCCGCCGCACCGTCGAGGGTGCGTTAGCGTTCAAATTGGGAAGCTTAGGCTTTGAGCAGGACGACATTGACACCCTGACCGAGGAGATCCTCGACACGGTGGGAATGCGCGATATGAGCGAGACGCTGGTCACCGAGCTGGATCGAGCCCAGCAGAAGATTTTCGCTCTCGCGCTTGCTGCGTGTCACAATCCCGTGCTTATTTTAATAGACGAGCCCTTCGCGGGGCTGAAGTATGAGGAGGGCCAAAGAGTCTTGGAGTGCTTGCAGGCCGTGCATGAGCGCAAGCGCGTGGCCATGCTCGTAGCAACACGGGAGAGGGAATGGGCGGTGCGCAGCGGGGCCCGGATCGTCTATCTCTGGGCAGGGCGAACCTACGACGAAGCCCCGGTGACAGAGCTATGAACAGCTTTCTTCTCAAAGAGCTAGGACGCACTGTGCTCACGGATTGGCGCCTCGTGCTGTGGGTGGTGGGGGTGGTGTGCGTCACCGCACTCTCTGTAGTAGTCTTCACGGTCGTGTGGATCGCTCACGGCGATTGGGGGGAGAATCGTCTGATCGTGCTCTTTGACCCTGGCGTCTCCAACGAGCAGATTCGCTTAGTCTATCACCAGCTGGGCCAATGGGAAGCGATCTCGGAGGTCCTCTATATTCCCCGGGGTGATCCGCGGTTCGTCCAGGATGGGATAGAGCCGGAGCGTGCTCCGGCGGGGTATTTGCGGGTCACGGTGCGTCAGGTTTCTGAGACTGCCGA